>SKGU01000200.1 GCA_007117255.1 Natronohydrobacter sp.
CCGGCTGGTCAGAACAAGACCCGGCGGACTGGATCGCCGCCGCAGAATCCGTTCTGCACGCGCTGGCAGGGCAGATCGACATGGCCGCGATTGCGGGCATCGGGCTTTCGGGCCAGATGCACGGCGCGACCGTGCTCGACGCCTCGGACAAGGTGCTGCGCCCCTGCATCCTGTGGAACGACACCCGCGCGCATCTGGAGGCATCCGAGCTTGACGCTGATCCGCGCTTTCGTGCGATCAGCGGCAATATTGTCTTTCCGGGCTTCACTGCGCCCAAACTCGTGTGGATGGCACGGAACGAGCCGGACCTGTTCGCCCGCGCAGCCAAAGTGCTCTTGCCCAAGGACTACCTGCGGCTATGGCTGACCGGCAGCCATGTGGCCGAAATGTCAGACGCCGCTGGCACAAGCTGGCTGGATGTGGGCGCACGCGACTGGTCAGACGATCTGCTCACCGCCACCGGCCTGACCCGCGACCACATGCCTGCGCTGGTCGAAGGCACCGCCCCATCAGGCGGGTTGCGCGCCGCGCTGGCCACCGAGTTCAGCCTGACCCCCGGCACCCCCATCGCTGGCGGCGCGGGCGACAATGCCGCGACTGCCATCGGCATGGGCATCGCGCGCGGTGGGCAGGGCTTTGTCAGCCTTGGCACCTCTGGCGTGCTCTTTGCGGCCACGAACGGCTATGCGCCCGCCCCGGAAACGGCTGTCCACACCTTCTGCCACGCCCTGCCGGGGCAATGGCACCAGATGGGCGTGATCCTTGCCGCCACCGACGCGCTGAACTGGTTTGCGCGCCTCGCAGGTCAAAGCCCGGCCGACCTGACTGCCGATCTTGGCCCCCTGCAAGCCCCCGGACGCGCGCTCTTCCTGCCCTATCTGGGCGGCGAGCGCACACCGCTCAACAGTGCCAGCATCCGCGGTGCTTTCATCGGGCTGGAGCATGCAACTGACCGCGACGCCGCAACCCGCGCTGTGCTCGAAGGTGTGGTCTTCGCGCTCAAAGACTGTCAGGACGCGCTGGCCGCCACGGGCACCAAACTCGACACGCTGATCGCCGCAGGTGGTGGCGCGCGCTCGGAGTATTGGCTCTCGGCACTTGCCACCGCGCTCGACCTGCCCATCCTCGTCCCGGAAGCGGGCGATTACGGTGCAGCCCTTGGCGCGGCACGCCTTGGCCAGATGGCCGCAACGGGTGCTGGGGTCGAGGCCATGCCGCTGCCACCCATCGCACGCGAGATTTCTCCTCAAACACCCCGCACTGCTGCCTTCATCGACGCGCATAAACGCTTCAAGGCCGCACAATCCGCCATCAAGGATCTGACATGACCGATTTTTTCGCAGGCATCCCGCAACTGAGCTATCAAGGCCCCGACAGCGACACCGAGTTCGCCTTTCGCCATTACAACCCCGATGAAGTCATCCTTGGGCGGCGCATGGAAGACCATCTGCGCTTTGCCGCTTGCTACTGGCACAGTTTTGCATGGCCCGGCGGTGATCCGTTCGGCGGCCAGACCTTCCTGCGCCCATGGTTTGGCGACACGATGGAACATGCGAAACTGAAAGCCGATGTGGCGTTTGAGATGTTCCGCATCCTGAACACCCCGTATTTCTGCTTCCACGATGTCGATATGCGCCCCGAAGGTGCCGATTTCGCGGAAAACACCCGCAATCTTGAGGAAATGACCGATTATTTCGCCGCGAAAATGGCAGATGGCGGGCCGAAACTGCTCTGGGGCACCGCCAATCTGTTCAGCCACCGCCGGTTCATGGCGGGCGCGGCCACCAACCCCGACCCCGATGTCTTCGCTTTCTCTGCGGCCACCGTCAAAACCTGCATGGATGCAACCCACCGCCTACAAGGCGAAAACTACGTCCTCTGGGGCGGGCGCGAAGGTTATGAGACGCTGCTGAACACCGACATGAAAAAGGAACTGGACCATATGGGCCGTTTCCTGTCGATGGTGGTGGATTACAAACACAAGATTGGCTTCAAGGGCACGATCCTGATCGAGCCGAAACCCCAGGAACCCACCAAACACCAATATGACTATGATGTGGCGACTGTGTTTGGCTTTCTGCAGCGCTTCGGGCTGGAGAAAGAGGTCAAGGTCAATATCGAACAAGGCCACGCGATCCTTGCAGGCCACAGCTTCGAACATGAAATCGCGACCGCCAATGCATTGGGCGTGTTCGGCTCGATCGACATGAATCGCAACGACTACCAGTCCGGTTGGGATACAGACCAATTCCCCAACAACACCCCCGAAGTGGCTCTGGCCTATTACGAGATCCTGCGCGCGGGCGGTTTCACCACCGGCGGCACCAATTTCGACGCCAAGCTGCGCCGCCAGTCGCTCGACCCCGAAGATCTGATCCTTGCCCATGCGGGCGCGATGGATATCTGCGCACGCGGCTTCAAGGCCGCAGCAGCAATGCTGGAAGATGGTCGTCTGGAAGCCGCGCGCGGTGCGCGCTATGCAGGCTGGGACAAGCCCGAAGCGCAGGCCATGCTCGGCTCTGATCTGGACAGCATCACCGCCGATGTGATCGCGCGCGGGGTTGACCCGCAACCGCATTCAGGCAAACAGGAGAAGCTGGAAAACCTTGTGAACCGCTTCATGTAAGGAGGGATTATGCCCGCCGCCACGCCCCCTGTCTGTGATTTCGGCTGGAAAGCGCCCGATTTCAGCTTGCCCGCGACCGATGGCCGGACCTACAGCCTGTCAGATGTCGCGGGGCCAAACGGCACGCTGGTCATGTTCATCTGCAATCACTGCCCCTATGTGCTGGCCGTGCTTGACCGGATCATCCGCGATGCGCGCGATCTGTCGGCACATGGGATTGGTGTGGTGGCGATCTGCGCCAATGACGCAGAAAGCTACCCCGCCGACAGCTTCCCCAAGATGCAGGAACTGGCCGAAAAACACGCCTTCCCCTTCCCCTATCTGCATGATGAAACACAAGCTGTCGCGCGCGCCTGGGGTGCGGAATGCACGCCGGATTTCTTCGGACTGAATGCAGCGGGCGAATTGCAATATCGTGGGCGCCTTGACGCATCTGGCCGCACGCCAGGCCCGGCGGATGCCCCGCGCGAACTCTATGATGCGATTGCACTGATTGCGCGAACCGGCGAAGGCCCGCGCGATCAGACCCCAAGCATCGGTTGTTCGATCAAATGGAAGGCCGCGTAAATCAGGGCAGATCCCTTGCAGGCTGTCCCACCCGTATTGCATGTCTTGCAGCGCTGGTTTTTGTAAACCGTGCGTCAGCCTCAGCAGGTCTCGCGTCGCGCATGGCAGCACGGCATGGCATAGGTGCGCACTAGGGCGCGGTCACAAATTCCAGTTGCGCCAGCGCCAGATCGGCCTCCATCTCGCGCCCGATTGCGACCAGCCCCAGTCGCGTCAGCCGTGCCGGATTGACAGCCAATTGTGTACGATGCGGCTCGAAATCAGCAAAGCGCAGGAAAATATCCTGCCACTGCGCTTCAACTTTGAAGCTGGCTCTCCAGGATTGCCAGACCGCAGACATATCCGCACTGCGCAGATGCAGATTGTAGGGTGCGTGATTTCCACGCACCCGCAGGCGTAACCCGTCATAGCCGGA
The DNA here is from genome assembly GCA_007117255.1 of Natronohydrobacter sp. Lineage (GTDB taxonomy): Bacteria > Pseudomonadota > Alphaproteobacteria > Rhodobacterales > Rhodobacteraceae > Roseinatronobacter. Next base: position 3,609 of record SKGU01000200.1, read on the forward strand.
TGCATCCAACACAGCGCCCGGCGCTGCCAAATCCAGCGCCATCTGGATAAACCCGCCATTATTCTCCAGTCGGACAGACCCGGTCAGGCGCAACGCAGCTTCGCCTGCGATCCTGCACCGCTCAAGCTGCCCTGCACTGACCCCACCCATCACCTGATCAGAGACACAGCGCCAGTGCTGGCCGTTCGCGGCCAGCACGCCAGGGCCATCACCCCGTTCAAGGATCATGCAGGCGGTTTGGACGCGCTGGTTTCAGCCAGTTTGCTGGCCTGCGTGATCCAGTCATCACGGGTGATCCGACCCTTGAAGCTGATCGCATCATCCACCCAGGCCACCTCTGCCGGGGTCCAACGGGCGATCTGCCAGAAGTGATAAACCCCCAGCTCGTTGAGCTTGCTTTCCAGCACAGGCCCGACACCGCTGATCTGTTTCAGGTCATCCGCCGTGCCGACCGGACCCGTCAGCATGTCAGGCTTGGATCCCTCTGCCGCAGGCGCGTCTGCACGCGCATCAGCAGCGGTTTCAGCCACGGGTGCTGGTGCAGATGCAGGCGCTGCGGTCGATTTCGGGGCGGGTTTCAGGGCGGGTTTCAGGGCGGGGGCTGCCGCTTTCGGCGGTGTTTCGGCGATTGTGAAAATCACCCCCACCACCAGCGCAATCACGGCCCCGATTGCGACCGAGCCATTCCCCTCGATCCCGACCACAAGAAACGAGACACCCGTCGCAACAGCGCCTGCCGCAACCGCAATCGCCCAGCCATAAAGCGGAGGGGCATTCTTCATTTCCGATTGAGCCATGGTCTTACTCCCTGTTTGATAGATATCAGACAACGCTTTACCTAAGGTTAGCGCGCTTTTCGTCTCTGGAAAGAGTTTCGATCCCAAGCGCCTGCAAGGCTGTGCGCGCAATATCCGCAGCGCTTAATTTCGCATCAGCATACATGGCATCAGGGCTGGCCTGCTCGATAAACCGATCCGGCAGCGTCATTGTCCGCACGGCAAGACGACGTTCCAGCAAGCCCTGATTGGCCATGAAATGCAGAACATGCGCCCCAAATCCCCCCTGTGCGCCCTGTTCAACCGTGATCAGCGCCTCGTGATGGGCGGCAAGCTGGCAGATCAGATCCGTGTCCAGAGGTTTGGCAAAACGGGCATCAGCGATGGTGCAGGTCACACCGCGCGCCTCCAGCGCCTCAGCGGCCAGCATGACTTCTGCCAGATGCGCACCAAAGGACAACAGCGCCACCATAGAGCCTTCGCGCAAGATCCGGCCCTTGCCAATCTCCATCGGCACGCCCCGCGATGGCAGATCAACACCGATACCTTCGCCACGCGGATAGCGCAGCGCAATCGGGCCTGCGTCATGGGCCGCGGCTGTAGCGACCATATGCACCAGTTCCGCCTCGTCGCCTGCAGCCATCACCACCATATTCGGGAGGTTGGCCAGATAGGCCACATCAAACGCGCCCGCATGAGTTGCGCCATCCGCACCCACCAGCCCGGCACGGTCGATTGCAAAGCGCACGGGCAGATTCTGCAATGCCACGTCATGCACGATCTGATCATATCCGCGCTGCAAAAACGTGGAATAAATCGCGCAGAAAGGTCTCAACCCACTGGCCGCCATGCCTGCCGCAAAAGTGACAGCATGCTGTTCGGCAATACCCACATCAAAGACCCGCCGCGCAAAACGCTTGCCCATGATGTCAATACCGGTGCCATTGGGCATTGCCGCCGACACCGCAACGATGGTCGGATCGCGCGACGCCTCATCTGTCAGCGCCTGCCCGAATACAGCCGTGTAGCTGGGTGCATTCGGCTTCGATTTCGATTGCGCACCCGACGCCACATCGAATTTCGACACCCCGTGATAGCAGCAATCCGATGCTTCCGCAGGCGCGTAACCCTTGCCCTTGACTGTACGCACATGAATCAGCACCGGGCCTTCGGCGCGGGCATGAGCAATGCGCAGGGTGGCCAGCAGATCGGGCATGGAATGGCCGTCGATCGGTCCAATATAGGTAAAGCCCAGATGCTCGAACATCGTGGCATCGGGCGGGCCGCCACAGGCGCGGGTGCGCGCGGCCAGTGCCTGTTCGCGCAAGGATTGCGGCAGCGCTGACATGAACCCTTGGGCAATTTCACCAAGGCTGGCATGGGGCATGTTCAGACGATTCAGATAGCTGTTCATCGCGCCCACAGGTGGCGCTATGGACATGTCATTGTCATTCAGGATCACGAACAAGCGCCGCCCCTCGGCGCCCGCATTGTTCAGCGCTTCATAGGCCATGCCTGCGGTGATCGACCCATCGCCAATGACGGCAATCGCGTCACCTGTGGGCTGGCCCATATCGCGGCCAATGGTGAACCCAAGTGCTGCCGAAATACTGGTCGAGCTATGCGCCGCGCCAAACGGGTCAAACACCGACTCTGTGCGCTTGGTAAAGCCCGACAACCCGCCGCCCTGGCGCAGCGTATGCATCCGGTCGCGGCGCCCTGTCAGTATCTTGTGGGGGTAGCATTGATGCGACACATCCCAGATCAGTTTGTCAAATGGTGTACGAAACACAGCATGCAGCGCAACCGTCAGTTCCACCACACCCAGAGACGAGCCTAGATGCCCACCTGTTCGGCTGACCACTTCAATCGTCTCGGCGCGCAACTCATCGGCCAGCGCTGCAAGCTCGAAATCGTCCAGATCGCGCAAGTCAGCTGGTCCGGCGACGCGATCAAGATGCGGGGTCTGTGTCACTGTCTGTGTCATGGGGTTCCCTTTCGCTTTTTCTTGATTATGTGAAAAAAGGTGCCGTGGGGTCGCCCCGCACGGCACCAGTTTCCTGTCGCCAACAGGAAAGGGAACCGGGCGTCACAAGCCCGCATTCGGACCGGCTATATGGTCCGAACCTTTGTGGGGGCAGGCGAGGCGTGCCCGCCTGCCCCAGTTCTCAAACAGTTACCACATGCAGCGGCGCGCTCAGCGCACTATAAGGCATGGGTGGTGGCGCGTTCTTGCTCTCATCAGGCAAAAGCTGACCTACGCCCCAGACGACAGCATAGAAGATGCCAATCGCCAGAAGGAACAAGGCCGCATAGCCCGCACCGCGCAACATTTCGGACAGAACCCAGTTGCGCAATCGCGCGGTCGGGGTCTCTA
>SKGU01000048.1 GCA_007117255.1 Natronohydrobacter sp.
CACTGGACTGGTCAGGAGAGGGATTTCTGATGACACGGCAACTTTCGCCAGAGGGGGCGTTGATCCACCCGAATTGCAGCATCACCGAATGCGACTTCGGGGCTTATACGGAAGTCGGTGCGGACTCTGTGCTCTTGAACACCACGATGGGCGATTACAGCTATTGTTCGCGCGGGTGCGATATCGCCAATGCCAATATTGGCAAATTCGTCAATATCGCCGCGAATGTTCGAATTGGCCCGACCGATCACCCGATGGATCGTGCCAGCCTGCATCACTTCATGTACCGCTCAGATATCTACTGGCCAGACGAGTCTGCGGATGCCGCATTTTTCGAACGCCGGGCCGCACGGCAAGTGATCATTGGCCATGACGTCTGGATCGGCCATGGTGCAATCATCCGCCCAGAGGTCAGCATCGGTCATGGCGCGGTGATCGGCGCCGGTGCTGTGGTCACGCGTGACGTGGCCCCTTACACCATTGTCGTGGGGGTACCTGCGGAAAAACTACGCCGCCGCTTTCCAAAACAAATAGCGCGGCGCCTGATTGAACTGGCATGGTGGGATTGGGATCACGCACGGCTGCAAATGGCACTGAATGATTTCCGCACTTTGGAGATCGAGGCGTTTTTGGCAAAATACGAAGATGTAATGCTGCATTAGCGCGTCAGATCATGCGACAATCCGGCGCTCATGCAGTTTGTCAAGGAATCGTTCCAGATTCGGATCCGTGTCATCAAACGGCGCATCTTCGAAACGAAACCACAGCATGTTGCGGTATTCGCGGCGGTCATAATCGGGGATAAGCTCTGACTGCCCCTGCACCGGATACCAGAGCGACACATCTTCATGTGGATTTGCACCAATCGTCTCGGCAATGGTCAGAAACGCTGGCCCCATTGACAGGAAGCGCGCCGGCATCCGCAATTCTTCCAAGCATTCGCGCATGACAGTTTCGCGCGGGTGTTCGCCCCGTTCGACATGTCCACCAGGCGGCAACCAAAGTCCGGAACTGATATGATCGCCCAGCAGAATATGCCCTGCATCGATCACAGGGAAATAGCTGACCAGATGCATGGGCGGGGTCGCGGGGGGCGCGATGCGGCACAATTGCGCACCCGAACGCACCCAGTCACGCGCGCGCGTCAGGTGATCAAGCTCCAGCAGATCAACTGGACTTATCCGGCGCAATTCGGCCTCAATAAGATCGGCATAGCGCATCAGTGGCCTACTGGGCTGCAAGCGCAAATGGGCGGTCTGCCCGCAACAGTCGCTCAGCGGCTTGTCCGCTGGCAAAGGCAATCCGACCGCGTACAATTGTGGCCTCGATCCGGCGCGTGTTGGGGTTCATGATCACCAGATCGGCGCGCTGGCCTTCGGTCAGACGCCCGCGATCCGCAAGGTTCATGATCTGCGCCGGACGGGTCGAGATCATTCCCCAGGCATGGGCAAAAGACAGCGCGCGCGCATCGGCAATCGCCCATGCGGCCTGAGCCAGCGCGGGGATGTAGTAATCAGAGATCAGCGCGTCGCACAGCCCCTCTTCGACCAGTTCCATTGCCGCGATATTGCCCGATTGCGACCCACCGCGCACGATATTGGGCGCGCCCATCAGCACGGGTTCGCCTGCATCGCGGGCCGCAAGTGCGGCCTCCACCGATGTGGGAAATTCACAGATTGACGCCCCAAGCCCGCGATAGAACGCGCGTGTCTGCGCGTCAGGGTCGTCATGCGACCCAAGCAAGACACCCGCCGCGCGCAGATCACGGGCCAGCCCATGCAGAAAAGCTGGAATTTCCGGGTCGGCTTGTTTGGCGGCGCGCACAATTGCAAGCAAGTCATCGGGCAAATGCCCGTTTTGCGACGCCCAGGCGGCAAATCGTGCGGGCTTTTGCTCTGCCAGTTCCACTGCCTCGGGCAGGTGATTGTTGAATACGATGTAGTCCAGATGATAGTCGCGCACGACACCCATCAGGGCAGCGTGGTCGTTCGGCATATGCGTCTCAAAACGGAGCTGGACGCGAATATCCGTCATCAGACGATGCGCAATCTGACGCCGTGCCTCAAGCAAGGCAACAGCTTCATCGGGCGCGCGCGAGCCGCCTTCCCATGACCAGCTTTGCGCGAACCAAGCCGTGCTCACCCCTTGGCTGGCCAATTCCACATCGGCCGCCTGTAATGCGGCGCGTTTCTCGAAAGGCGCACTTGGGCGCGGGCGGATGTGGCGTTCAAACCCGTCGCCATGCAGGTCGATGATACCCGGCAACACCCAGTAGCCAGAAAGATCGATATCTTGCGCATGAGGGACCGCTTGGACGATATGGCCATCACAGATGGCGATGTCACAGTCTTCAAGGACACTGTTCAAAAGGCAAAGCGCGCCGGTAAGACGCAGGGTCGGGCGGGTCATGGGGCTTCCTTCACATTTGCGCCTGCCTTAGGCGCGCAATGTTGCAATCATATGACGTTTGCGCCGTGTTCTATTCCCTCTAGCACCAATTCCACGCGCGCGCCTACAAAATAGGTCTGGCCAAACTCCACTGGCTGGCCTGCGTCGTCGATATTGATGGCCTCGGACAAAATAAGGGCATCACCCACGGTGATTTCCAGGTGTCGCGCTTGCAACGAATCAGCATTGTGACCTGTCAAACGTGTCGAGGCGCGCATGTAGTCACTTACGCCCGCTTGCGACAACGCTTCAGTGACAGATACCAGTTTGCGCAGCCCGTCGCCAAGATCAGGGAAACGGCGCGCGCAAAAGACAGAGCGCGCCAGCGACATCGGCAATTCATCAGCAAAACTGACAGCTTCCATCACATGCACAGGTGCGCCGTCCTCTAGCTTCAGGGCGCGTGCCTCATGTGTCGATGCCGCCTGCAAAGTGACGCCAAGCAATTTACGCGAGGGGCTACGCCCGGCTGAAAGCAGATTTTGCCGAAAACGCGTGCGTCGTCCAATCGGGTAGCGGACAGGCTTGGCGCGCACAAAAACCCCTGCTCCACGGCGCGATTGCACAAACCCTTCTTCTGCGAGGGCCTGCAGGGCGCGGCGGACTGTGTGGCGGTTCACGTCGAAGCGCGTGGCAAGCTGTGCCTCGCTTGGCAGGCGCGCACCCGCGCGCCACGTCCCTTGTGCAATCTCGCTGCGCAATGTGTCAGTAATGCTTATCCAGAGTGGGGCGGGATCGGTCATGTCGTGAAACTTTCACAAAAATCGTTTTGACTGCAACAAGTAGAACGCCTATTTGTCTAGTTGTCTATAACAAGATGTGACCCCGGAAAAATGCCTGATTCATCTCTGTCCCGTCGCGACTGGCTGGGCCTGATTGCACGCGCGCCGATAGCACAATTAAACACAGTTTGGCCAGAAGATGCCCCTGCCTTCACATGGCTGCGCAGGCCAGAGACAGGCGCAATCATGGTGCAAGGTCGCGCTGGCGCCGTAGGTGCCGCGTTCAATCTGGGCGAGGTGACGGTCACGCGCGCCTCTGTCCGGCTGGATTGTGGCACGATCGGCCATGCGATGGTGCAAGGCCGCGACCCGCATAAGGCCGAACGCGCAGCCCTGCTGGATGCTTTGCTGCAAACCCCAGGCGGTGAAAAGCTGCAACATGACGTTTTGGCACCTTTGCAAGCCGCTGAGGCAGAAGCGGCCGAGCAGCGCGCCCGACAAGCAGCCGCCACCAAGGTCGATTTCTTCACAATGGTTCGGGGCGAGGGATGAGCATGCAACTGACCACCGGCTTTGCCAACCCACCCGTTGATGCAGCGCGCGCCTTTCGAGTTGTGCTTGACGCCATGGCTCATCCCGCGCGGATCGTCGATTTGCCGCCCATTGAGGCCCCTGCGCCCTGCTCGCCTGCGGCAGCAATCGTGTTGCTGACACTTGTCGATGCCACGACCCCGCTGCATCTGGCAGGCGCGCATGACAATGACGCCATCCGCGACTGGGTGCGCTTTCATCTGGGCGCGCCGCTGGTTGCCCCGCAGGATGCCGCTTTCGCCTTGGGCGACTGGGACGCACTTGGCCCCCTGGCCAGCTACCCGCAAGCCAGCGCAGACTATCCCGACCGCTCTGCGACCTTGATCGTGGAATGCGCTGCGTTGAGCAGCGACGGCGTCCCGCTGACTGGGCCAGGGGTTCAGACAGAGGCCTCTCTCGCCCTGCCAGATATTGCTGCTTTGCAGGCAAATGCAGCCCAATTCCCACGCGGGTTAGATTTCCTGTTCACAAGTGGTGCGCAGCTCGCTGCGCTACCACGTTCGACACAGATCGGGGGTGCGTGATGTATGTGGCCGTCAAAGGGGGCGAACGCGCCATCAACAATGCACATGCTTGGCTTGATGATGCGCGGCGTGGAGATCGCGATGTCCCCGATCTGCTGATTGACCAGATCCGCGAGCAACTTGCCTTGGCCGTGGATCGCGTGATGGCAGAGGGGGCGCTTTACGATCCTGACCTGGCCGCATTGGCGTTGAAACAAGCGCGCGGCGATGTGATTGAAGCCGTGTTCCTGATCCGCGCCTTTCGCACGACCTTGCCGCGCTTTGGCACAAGCCAACCAGTTGATACAGGCGCGATGCAGATCATCCGTCGGATCTCGGCCACCTATAAGGACGCGCCCGGCGGGCAGGTTCTGGGGCCAACCTTCGACTATACCCATCGTTTGCTGGATTTCGGTCTGGCGCAGACACCAGATATTGCGACCGCGCCCGAAGCAGAGGTCAGCACAGCCTCTGTCCCTCATATCCTGTCGCATCTCGACGCAGAGGGGCTGATGCAGCGCGAAGACGCGGGCGGGCCGGATGTACCTGACCTGACGCGCGCACCGCTGGAATTTCCCGCTGAGCGCCCCTTGCGGCTGCAGGCCCTGACGCGCGGGGATGAGGGCTTCCTTTTGTCGCTGGCCTATTCGACCCAGCGCGGCTACGGGCGCAACCATGCGTTTGTCGGCGAATTGCGGATCGGGAATGTGCGAGTGTCGGCCTTTCTGCCCGAATTGGGTTTCGAGATCGAATTTGCGGAGATCATGATCACCGAATGCGAAAGTGTGAACCAGTTTCAGGGCTCGAAAACTGAACCTGCGCAATTCACCCGCGGCTATGGACTGGTCTTTGGGCAATCCGAACGCAAGGCGATTTCCATGGCGCTCGTGGATCGCGCGCTCAGGGCGCACGAGTTGGGCGAGGACCTGGACGGCGCGCCTGCACAGGACGAGGAATTCGTGCTGTCGCATTGCGACAATATCCAATCGAGCGGCTTTCTGGAGCATATAAAACTACCCCATTACGTCGATTTTCAAGCCGAACTGGAACTGATCCGCAAGTTAAGGCGTGATGCTGCGGCTGCACAGCAGGCGGCAGAATGACAGTTGAAGTTGCACAGGCGCGCCCTTGCGTCGCCCACCCACCCACCCGCTCTGCAAGGGCGCGCAGGAGGATGCCATGACAGACTATAATTTCGCCTATCTTGACGAAGCCACGAAACGCATGCTGCGTCGCGCGATCCTCAAGGCCGTGGCCATTCCCGGATATCAGGTACCATTTTCCAGCCGCGAAATGCCCATGCCTTATGGTTGGGGCACAGGCGGTGTGCAGGTCACTGCCGCCTGTCTGGTGCCCGAAGACACGCTGAAGGTCATTGATCAGGGCGCGGATGACACGACCAATGCTGTCTCGATCCGCAAGTTCTTCGCCCGTGTGGCAGGGGTCGCGACGACGGAAGCGACCGCACAGGCCAGTGTGATCCAGACACGCCACCGCATCCCCGAAACCCCGCTGACCGAGGGTCAGATCCTGGTGTTTCAGGTACCCATCCCTGAACCGCTGCGCTTTCTGGAGCCGCGCGAGACCGAAACCCGAACCATGCATGCGCTGGAAGATTATGGCCTGATGCAGGTGCGGCTTTACGAGGACATCGCCAAACATGGCGAAATCGCCCGCGCCTATGCCTATCCGGTGCGGGTCGAAGGGCGCTACATCATGGACCCGTCGCCAATCCCGAAATTCGACAACCCGAAACTGGACAATTCCCCCGCGCTTCAGCTTTTCGGGGCCGGACGCGAATGTCGCATCTATGCGCTGCCACCCTATACGCACGTCAAAAGCCTCGATTTCGAGGATTACCCTTTCACCGCCAGCAAGGCCGCCGGTCAGGTTTGCGCGATTTGCGGTGCAGAGGACAGCTATCTGGATGAGGTCATTACGGATGATGCGGGAGGACGCATGTTTGTCTGCTCGGACACGGATTATTGCGCCACCCGCGTGGCCGCACAGGCGGAGGACGCAGCATGACACCGCTGTTGCAGGTCGAGGGCTTGAGCAAGTTCTACGGCACCCATCTTGGCTGCGGGGATGTGAATTTCACCCTCTGGCCGGGTGAGGTCATGGGGATTGTCGGCGAAAGCGGATCGGGCAAGTCCACCTTGCTGAACTGCCTTGCCGGTCACATGGCCCCCGATATGGGGCGCGTGATCTTTGACACCCGCACAGATGGTCCGCGTGATACCGTGACCATGACAGAGTCCGAGCGCCGTTGGCTGGCGCGCACGGACTGGGCCTTTGTGCATCAGAACCCGCGTGACGGGCTGCGGATGAATGTCAGCGCGGGCGGCAATGTGGGCGACCGGCTGATGGCCGTGGGCGCGCGGCATTATGGTGATATCCGTCGTCAGGCGCAGGACTGGCTGGGACGAGTGGAGATTGATCAGGCCCGTATTGACGACCGACCGCGCGCGTTTTCAGGCG
>SKGU01000308.1 GCA_007117255.1 Natronohydrobacter sp.
ACCAGTTGCAGGTAGCGGCGACCGCCAGATGATGTGACCTTGGCATACATGCCACAAAGATATCAGCAGAAAATCTCATATATCAATAGTTAATATGGACCTTGCGTGCCACAACAAGACACTCGCGAAATCACCTGCGTTCACAACCTAACCCATTGAAATATCGAGCCAGGCCCAAACGCATCCAGCCCGAAATCTCAATTTGCTGCCGAACTTGGGGGTTATACGAGACGATCAACAATGCCATAGGCAGGATCGCTATCAGCAAGCTGATCGCAACCGTATCTGCATGGAAGAAAGGCGTATCGGTCATTTTGCTTTCACGCGACCGAGTGCCTCGACCAAGTCGTCTTTTCGGAACGGTTTCGGCAAGGTGCCGATGAAACCTGCGGCCAGGTAAGCCTTGATCTGATCCGGCATGACATTGGCAGTCGTCGCCAAAGCACGCGGCGCGGGTGTTCCCGACCGCGCGGCAACTTGCTGCATTCTGCTCAAGGCCTCAAGGCCATCCATGACAGGCATGGAAATATCCAGCAGAACCACATCGAACTCATCTCGCTGCCAAAGAGCAAGAGCTTCAGCGCCATCCTGCGCGAAACTGCATTCGATGCCCAGCCGCGCCATCAGGGCTGAAAGCAGTTTACGATTGGCAGCATTGTCATCCGCTGCAAGAACGCGCAACCCGCGGATACTATCAGGATCTTGCGCAACCGCAGGGGTATCGGCGCCATCCGGCATGAAATTCCCGTCCGCTTCGTGGTCTGGCGGGAGTGCGATGCGCAACTCGACAGTTGTGCCTTTACCGGGCGCGCTTTCAATCACGATCGTACCATCCATCATGTCAACCAGCCGTTGCACAATCGTCATGCCGAGACCGGTCCCACCAAAGCGGCGCACGGTTCCTGCTTCGGCTTGCTCAAAGGGACGGGAAACGCGCGTAAGTTGCTCTTCCGACATGCCGATGCCCGTATCCGAAACCCGAAACAGCACTTCCGGGCCATCGACAGGCATAACCTCTACTGTGACAGCGCCTGTTTCGGTAAACTTCACAGCATTGCCAAGCAAGTTGTGCAGGATCTGGCGAATGCGCGTTTCATCGCCGATGCGGCGCAACTCAGTGCCCTTGGCGCAGTTCAGGTTGAACGCGATACCCTTTGCGCGCGCATTCGCCCCATGCAGTGACCCAAGCTGATCCACAAGCGCGTCGAGTTCGAACGGAACGGGGTCAAGTGCCAGCTTCCCGGCCTCAACCCGTGCGAGATCGAGAATATCATTGAGCAAGGCCAGAAGTCCCCAACCTGAATCGCGGATCGTGTCAAGCATGTCACGCTGATCCGCTTGCAATGGCGTATCGGCCAGCAGATCAGCCATACCCAGGACACCATTCAGAGGCGTACGAATTTCATGGCTCATATTGGCAAGAAACTCGGATTTCGCACGGTTGGCCGCTTCAGCCGCTTCGCGGGCACGCACCAGATCCGCAATATCAATATGAACGCCCGCCAGCCGCAAGGGCGGGCCATTCGGACCTCGTTGCAACACACGTCCGCGCGAGAGCAGCCAGACCCACTCCCCCGACTTGTGGCGCATACGCAACTCATATTCGAAATTATCCGTCTCGCCGGCGAACACGCGCGCGATGGCCGCCTTGACATCCGCGCGATCCTCCGGGTGCAGGAGTTCGCTCCACCGCTCGATCGTGACAGGGGCGAGTTCTTCAACCGTATAGCCCAACATTTCGGCCCATCGATCATTGACGCGGTTTTCACCGCTGGGCACGTCCCATTCCCAAGTGCCAACCTGCGCGCCTTCGATAATACCAGCCAGCCGCTCCTCAGCATGGACGAGGTCGGTGATATCCACCTGCAGACCCACACGCCCCCCGTCACTCGTCTTGCGCTCCATGATCTGCAAGACTGTGCCATCCGCAAGGGTCTGGGTGATCGGGCGTTGCGAGCGATGCGCTGCCAAGCGTTCATGCAGCCAGTCTTCCTCGCGGCCGATGGCTGCTGCGTATTGGCCAAATTCAAGACCACAGCGCAGGATATCTTCGAAGCGTGCCCCCGCCACTATCGCCGGCGCGCTCAAACCATAAAGATCGCGATAGCGGCGATTGGCCAGCACCAACCGGTCATCTGCATCGAAGTAAACAAAACCGTCATTCAATGCATCGACGGCTGCAATGAGTTGCGCGCGCGCCTGATCTGCGGTCTTGAGCGCGGCCTGTGTCGCATCTTGCGCTGCAATCAGCTCTGTGATGTCCGTTTCTACGGCAATGAAACCGACATGCTGGCCTTGCGGATCGAATCGCGGTTGAAGCGCCAGCCGCAGCCAGAAATCTTCTCCAGAGCGACTGCGATTCAGGATATCCGCTTCGACCGGCTTGACCGCGCGCAAGGCCCGGCCAATTCGGGCGACCGTCTCGGGATCGGTGCGCTCTGACTGCAGGAAGTCGCCCGGCCGTCGTCCCCGGACTTCATCCAGCGTCCAGCCGGTGCGCGCTGCAAAGGCTGGGTTCACCCATTCGATCCGCCCCTCGCGATCCGCGATCACCACCAGGTTTCGTGTCTCGCGCGCCACCTCGCCCAGCCGCTCCAGCGCCGCGCGCTGTGCGCGTTCTTCCGAGATGTCCTCGATCAGGCTCCAGATCAGGTCGTGGCCATCGCGCCCGGTCACCCGCACTCCAGACAGACGGACCGGATAGCGCGTCCCGTCCTTGCGGATATAATGTTTCTCAAATGGCCCATAGCGTCCGGTCGCGCGCAATTGCGTCAATGCAAGGGCTTCAGCTTCGCCATATTCCTGCGGCGTAATTTCCCAGTAGCTGAGCGCAAGGAATTCCTCGCGAGAATAGCCTGTCGGTTGCAGCAACGCGGGATTCACATCACAAAATGCGCCAGTTTCCATGTCGTTCAAAGCGATGCCGATCGGGGACAACGCCACCAGCGCTGAATAAAGCTCCTCGCGCTCGCGCAGGCGCTCGTCGGCCTCTACCCGGTCGGTGATGTCGCGGATGACGCAGACAAACCCCGGCCCGGCCCCTGGCTGCGCAGAGGGGCGCGTGGCAGCTGACAGCTCGAACCAGGCAGGTCCGTCAGGAAGCTCAAGCCGGTAGCGCAGACCATCGATCCAGCCCTTACGCCCTGCCTCAGCCATTGCCCGACGCGCGGTGGCGGCGAATTCGGGCGGCAGCACTTCTTCCGGGGTCCGGCCACAGATCGCCTCGGTCGGGAGTGAGAGCTTGTCGCTGCGTCCGCAATGGACAGCGGCAACGCGCCCATCCGCGTCGAATTCAATAAGACTGTCGGGCAGCGCATCGAAGGTTGCCTGCAATCTGGCCTGCACGCGGCGCAGATCTTTTTCCTGGGTCTTGCGCGCGGTGATATCTGTCACCATCGCGATGGCGGAAACGATATTGCCCTCGGCATCCAGACGCGGGCGGCACGACATGCTGACCCAGAGCGCCGTGCCATCTGCGCGCCGCAGCCGAAAATCATGGCGCTCTGATGCCCCATTATTGCGCTCGACGAACTTGGACAGCGCGATCGCGCGCCATTCGTCATCCATGAAATCGGTGAACGGGCGCGCTGTCATGGCCTCGACCGACAGGCCCAGCATCTGCGCCATGCGGGGATTAGCGTAGCGGGTTCGCCCTTCGGCATCGATGACCCAGACCCCGTCATGGGCCAGTTCGACTATATCGGCCAAGTCAGCGAGGCGCGCCTGCTCCTCGCGCCGTGCGGTGATATCCTCAAAGGTACCGTAAATGCGCACCACCTTACCATCGCGCGTTTCACAGGCCCCGGTGGTGCGCACCCAGAGCTTGCGCCCCTTCGCCGTGATGAAGGGCACTTCGAGTTCATAGGGCGTGCCTTGCTGCTGCAATGCGGCCAAGGCCGGGTTCAGAACGGCGCGCGCGTCTGAGGGGTAGAAGGACAGCGCCTCGTCCAGTGACGGCCGAGTATCCACCGGTAGTTCATGAATCGCGCAGGTCACCGGCGACCAGAGGATCCTGCCAGACAGCAGATCGACCTCGTAGCTGCCGACCCCTGATATCGCCTCGACTTCGGCTGCTCTGTCCGCATCGCTTAGGCCTTGAGGCACCTGCGCGAAGCGGTTTATCGGATTCTCCTGACGCGTCATGATCCGCCACCCTTCGAGAACCTACCAGTGATCAGCGCGGCGATACGTCCTGCGATGGCACCGGCGTTGATCGAGGGCAGTCTATCACAGATCCGCGGCGGGTGATCCTTTGACGACAGCGCCAAGACAGCGGAGTAATCCGTAGGAAAGCGCGTGATTATGCTGTCATTTCGACATGCCATTGAGATGCTCCGGTCCCTTCGGAGATGATGGATGCGTTCTTTACGCTCTGTTCCGATCATCAAGTTCCCAACACCTGTGTTTAAGCCGCCCTGGCATGCCGGGCACTGAAATAACGAAAAGATGATAAGATTTCGTTGCGAAGCATATGCTTCGGGCCATGCTCGCACCAAGCCCCCCCTTGTGCTCCGCGCCTTGTCATGTCGCGAAGTACCATGGCGAAGAGGTCACGCCGGGAATGCGGCCAGCCATCAATATCGCCGGTACGCTTCAGATGCGGCAAGCGTCAATCACGATGCGAGTGGACGTTGGGTAAGAGCAGACGCCGCCTAGAGCCCCAGGCAATAGCGCATGACGGCTTTCTGGGCATGCAGCCGGTTTTCGGCCTCATCGAACACCACGGATTGCGGACCATCCATGACCGCGTTGGTGACTTCCTCTTCGCGATGGGCAGGCAGGCAATGCATGAACAGCGCGTCTGGATTGGCCTTCGTCATCAATGCCTCATTGACCTGATAGGCGCGCAGCAGATTATGGCGGCGCTCGCGGTTGGACTGGCTGTCATGCATGCTCACCCAGGTATCAGTCACAACCAGATCCGCCCCGGCAACAGCTTGTTCGGGGTCACGGATAATCTCGATCTGCACGCCCTGCGCGCGGGCCAGCGCCACAAACTCGGGGTCCGGGTCCAAGGCTTCGGGGCCTGTGAAGGTCAGATCGAAGCCGAATTGTCCCGCCGCATGCAGGAAGGAGGCGCAGACATTATTGCCGTCGCCCGACCAGACGACCTTTTTGCCTGCGATGGGGCCGCGATGTTCCTCATAGGTCAGGATGTCGGCCATGATCTGGCAAGGATGGGTGCGGTTCGTCAGCCCGTTGATCACTGGCACGGAGGCATATTCCGCCAGTTCATGAAGCACGGATTCCTCGAAGGTGCGGATCATGATCAGATCGACATAGCGCGACAACACGCGGGCCGTGTCAGCGATGGTTTCACCGTGGCCAAGTTGCATTTCCGAACCTGACAGCACCATAGTCTGCCCCCCCATCTGCCGCACGCCGACATCGAAGCTGACGCGTGTGCGGGTCGAGGGTTTCTCGAAGATCAGCGCCACGACACGCCCGGCGAGAGGCTGATCGTCATCGGGTGTGCCGCGCGGGCGGTCTGCGCGGGCAGTTTTCATGGCGCGGGCATGATCGATCATGGCGCGCAATTCCGCTTTGTCAGTGGTGTGAATGTCAAGGAAATGGGGCATGGTCTGGCGCCTGTCTTGGGGAGAGGTGCGAGGGCTCTGCCCTCGCGCTCCCGGGATATTTTTACAAGGATGAAATCATGAGAGCTGGCGCGCCGCCTGGTCGAGCCTTGCGATGGCCTGCGAGATTTCATCTTCCGAGATCGTCAGAGGCGGCAGCAGGCGGATCACGTTATCGGCGGCGGGCACAGTCAGCAGCCGCGCAGCCTGTGCGGCCTTGACCAGATCAGTGTTGGGCACGCGGCATTTCAGGCCAAGGAGCAGCCCCATGCCCCGGACTTCGGCGAAGACGTCGGGATGCGCGGCAACCAGCCCTTCAAGGCTTTGGCGCAGCATCGCCCCCTTGTGGCGGACCTTGTCCAGAAAGCCCTCGGCCGTGATGATCTCCATGACCTTGGCGCCGACAGCACATGCCAGCGGGTTGCCGCCATAGGTCGAGCCATGTGTGCCTGTGCCCATGCCTGAAGCCGCCTTTGCAGTGGCAAGGACCGCGCCGAGCGGGAAGCCGCCACCAATCCCCTTGGCGACCATCATGATATCGGGTGTGATCCCTGCCCATTCATGGGCAAAGAGCCGCCCAGAGCGGCCCATACCGCATTGCACCTCATCGAGCACCAGCAGCGCGCCCGTCTGGGCGCAGAGATCGCGCAGCCCCTTCAGGCAGTGATCCGGCACGGGCCGGATACCACCCTCGCCTTGAATGGGCTCGATCATCACAGCTGCGACGGTTTCATCAAGCGCGGCGCGTAACGCGTCATGGTCGCCCCAAGGCAGGCTCTTGAAACCGGGCATCAGCGGGCCGAAGCCTTTGGTCATCTTCTCGGAGCCGGCAGCGGCGATGGCCCCCGTAGAGCGGCCATGAAATGCCCCTTCAAAGGTCAGGATCGTATCGCGCGGCGTGCCTGCATCATGCCAGTATTTGCGCACCATCTTGATCGCAAGCTCGGCCGATTCCGTGCCGGAATTGGTGAAAAACACGGTATCGGCGAATGTCGCATCGACCAGCGCCTGGGCCAGTTGCTCCTGGGCAGGGATCTCATAGAGGTTTGAGACATGCCAGAGCGCCTGCGCCTGCCGAGTGAGAGTGGCGACCAGTTCAGGATGGGCATGGCCCAGCGCATTTACCGCAATGCCGGAGGTCAGATCGAGATAGCGCGTGCCA
>SKGU01000116.1 GCA_007117255.1 Natronohydrobacter sp.
CCACCCGCGCGCCACTCAGGCGCGGGCAGAGGGCGGACTTTTGCCTGAAGCCCGCAGATCTTGTGCAAGAATCGGTCAGATCGCGCGTTTGATACCGATAAACCGTGCTCTTGCGCGCGGGTCTTTGTCAAAGAGCGCCGCCAGTTGCTCGGTCATCGCGCCGGCCAGTTGTTCCACATCGGTGATTGTCACAGCGCGCTCATAGTAGCGGGTCACGTCATGGCCGATGCCGATGGCCAGCAGTTCAACCGCTTTGCGCCGTTCCACCATTGCGATCACGTCGCGCAGGTGTTTTTCGAGGTAATTCGCAGCATTGACCGACAGGGTTGAGTCGTCCACTGGCGCGCCATCTGAGATCACCATCAGGATCTTGCGTACTTCAGGCCGGGCCAGCATGCGCCGATGCGCCCATTCCAGCGCCTCGCCGTCGATATTCTCCTTCAGCAAGCCCTCTTTCATCATCAGCCCCAGATTGGGGCGCACCCGTCGCCATGGCGCATCGGCCTGTTTATAGATGATGTGGCGCAGATCATTCAGTCGGCCTGGTTGTGCCGCGCGCCCTTCATGCAGCCAGCGCTCGCGTGATTGTCCGCCTTTCCAGGCGCGGGTTGTGAAGCCAAGGATTTCGACCTTCACATTGCAACGTTCCAGCGTGCGCGCCAGAACATCGGCGCAGATCGCGGCAATGGAAATTGGCCGTCCGCGCATCGAGCCGGAGTTGTCCAGCAGAAGCGTGACGACTGTGTCGCGAAATTCGGTGTCCTTTTCCTGTTTGAAAGACAGCGGTGTCGTGGGGTTGGCCACCACACGCGCCAAGCGCCCTGCATCAAGAATGCCTTCTTCCAGATCGAACAGCCATGAGCGGTTCTGCTGCGCTTGCAGGCGCCGCTGCAATTTGTTGGCCAGCCGCGACACCGCGCCTTTCAGCGGATCAAGCTGCTGGTCCAGGTAGGCGCGCAGGCGTTCCAGCTCTGCCGGATCAGCCAGATCCTCGGCGCGGACTTCTTCGTCATGATCGGTGGTAAAGACCTTGTAATCGGCGCTGGCTTCGGAATGGGGCGGCGGGGCAGGTGGGTCCAGGGGCGCGTCAGCCTCTGGCATCTGGGCCTCGTCTGACATTTCGTCATCCGCGTCCTGATCCAGCGCGACATCTGCCTGCGCACTGTCTTCCGCAGGGCTGTCGTCGCTGCTGTCGTCATCTTCGGACTGTTCGTCCTGACCCTGACTGTCGGGGTTTTCGGGCTCGTCGGGCTGCTCCTCGGTGTCGTCGTCGGTGCCTTCGTCCTCGTCGCCCAATTCATCCGGGTCTTCGCCCAACTGATCGCCATAGCCCAGATCGGTGATCATCTGCCGGGCGAATTTGGCGAAGGCACCCTGATCGGCCAGAACATCTTCTAATCCGTCCAGAGTGCCGCCTGCGCGTTCTTCGATGAAGCCGCGCCACAGGTCGAGCACATGGCCTGCGCCTTCGGGCAATTCGCGCCCGGTCGCCAGTTGGCGGATCATGTAGGAGGCGGCCACTGACAGCGGTGCATCCTGACGGTCGCGGATCTGCGCATAGCCCTTGCGAGTGGCCTCATGGGCGATGCGCGCGTCGATATTCTTGGCGGTGCCGGGCATGTGATGCGCGCCAACAGCTTCGCAGCGCGCTTCTTCCATCGCCTGATAGAGATCACGCGCCATCTGCCCATGTGGCATGTAGCGGGCATGCAGGCCCGCATCGTGAAAGCGGTGGCGCAGCGCGAGAGTGTCGGCGGTGCCGCGTGCCAGCAACACTTCGTCATGGGTCATGCGTCGCGTGACCTGCGGCAGGCGCATCGTGTCGCCGCTCATGCCCGGTGGGTCAACCGAATAGGTCACTGTCAGATCACGCGCATCCGCCATTGTGCGGGCGGCCTCTGACAGAGCTTTCTTGAACGGGTCGGCAGGGTTGTCGGAACGGGTCATGGCGGGTCTGGTCCAGTGTGATCTATCTCAGAGATAGACCAGCACCGCCCGAATGGAAACCCGCCCCGAATGATAGTTCAGAAACGCGGGTTTGGCGCGATGCAGCTTGCGGGGTTGTACTCTGAACAGCCAATCAGCACGCCAGTCATGCCACCAAGGCTGTTGCCAAAGCCGAATGTGGCCGCCGCTTCTTCGGCATTGGGACCGTAGAATGCGCCGTCCAGTTCACCCCATGCCTGTTGTCCGCCATAGTTAAACAAGGTGCCGTCAGCATTGTAAAAACGCCCATCAGGCCCGATGATCGCATTCTCGAAACCAGCGTTTAAGTCGGCGGTGCGGCCGCTTGCGCCATCGGTGATCAATCCCTGAAAATCGGCAGACAGGTGGCCTGCCGTGAAATCAGCGATCATGGTCACGGACCCGGCAGCGGTGCCTTCATAGGTTTGCCCGCCCGTGGTCAGGGCGGCCCCTGCCTGAAACTGACCCGCATAGTTCACCGATTCGCCAGGAAGCTGAACAGTCTCTCCGGGTTGACTTCCGGGGCCGGAATGGATGGTGACAAAGCCGTTCTGATCTCCATCTGGGCCATAGCCCTCAACAGCGAAACCGGCGACATAAGCGTATCTGCCGCTCATTTCGTTTACCAGCCAGACCTTGCTGGCATTGATTGCCTCGCATTCGGGCACAGTGGCACCTCCGCCAGCGCGTGTGCAGCGGATACCCACACCGGTCATCGGACCATTGTGGAAATCCACGCGTGCCCCGGAACCGCGCCCGCCTGCATTGTAGGACATGGTGGCCTCTACGCCGGCGGCAGGGGCATTGCCCCCGGCGGACAGTACGCCGCCTGAGTTGCCTTGTCCTGATTGTGGCAGAGTGTTCTGCGGTGTCGATGCTGGCGGCGCATCGGGCGAGTAGTCTCCGCCACCAGAAACACAGGCTGCGAGCAAGAGGCTTGAGAGGGTCAAAGGAATGGAAAAACGACGCATGGGGCTGTTCTCTGAATGTGAAACCTGCCCAAAGGAATGCGAGTCGATTGTGGTCAAAAGAAGAAACAAACGGTCCACAAATCAAGCATTGTTTAATTTTGTGATCTTGTAATGTCGCGTGCTCGTCAGGCTGGAACGTTTCTGCACAGACGCTGTGCGGTGGTCGCGAATTGGCATCACGGGGCATGGGGCGTATCTGGGTAGCAGCACAATTACAGGAGCACCAAATGTCTGATAAACCACGGATCGCCATCATTCTGGGCACCACCCGCGACGCGCGTTTTGGCGAAAAGCCCGCAGAGTGGATTCTTCAGCGCGCCAAGGCGCGGGGTGACTGGGATGTGGAGCTGGTCGACCTGAAAAGTTTCGAATTGCCGCTGTTCAATGAAGTAGCATCGAATGCATGGGCCCCGTCCGAAGACCCCGCCGCGAAAGCATGGCAGGACAAGATCGGACAGTTTGACGGCTTTATTTTCGTCACCCCGGAATACAACCGCTCGATCACGGGTGCACTGAAAAACGCGCTTGATCAGGCCTATGTCGAATGGAACCGCAAGGCCTTTGGCATTGTCAGCTATGGCTCTGTGGGCGGCACGCGCGCGGCAGAACATCTGCGCACCATTGGTATCGAATTGCAGATGGTGTCGACACGATCGGCTGTACATATCGGTGGCGGTGATTTCTTCTCGGTGCATCCGCTGGGTGGCGATCCGAAACCGATGGATGCGGTTGAAGGATCCATTGGCGGATCGGCCGATGCGATGCTGGAGGAACTTGATTGGTGGACCCGCGCAACGATGTCAGCGCGCGGATAACCTCAAGCTGATGATGACTGGACAGGGGCGCCTGAAAGGGCGTCCCTGCTTGTTTTGAGTGATAGCGACATTCCAGCAATCCCGGTGCCCAGTTCTGGTTGGGCACAAATGCCCTTGATGCGCAGTGATGTATTGCGCTGGAACAAAGACGGGGTGGTCGCGCTTGTGTAACGATTGGTCTATGCTCGGCTGGCTCGACGGGAACATCCTGAAGAAACGGCTTTTTCTGTAACGGGAGACAGACCATGTTCGACTTCAATGACAAAACCGCCATCGTGACCGGCGCAGGGTCGGGGATCGGTGAGGCTATCGCGCTGGAACTGGCCGCCAGCGGGGCTTTTGTTATCGTTTCCGATCTGGACAAGGATGCCTGCGCACAGGTCACAGCAAGCATTCTCGACAAGGGCGGGAAAGCTGCGCCCTTTGCTGCCGATGTGTCTGATGCAAATGCGATGGAAGCACTGGTCGGCTTTGCCGAGGCAGAGACCGGTGCGCTGCATCTGGCGGTAAATAATGCGGGTATCGGTGGTGCACAGGCGCCCACGGGCGACTATCCGATTGACGCATGGCAACAGGTGATCAATGTCAACCTGAATGGCGTCTTCTACGGGCTGCGCTACCAGATCCCGGCGATGGAGCGCGCGGGCGGCGGTGCGATTGTCAATATGGCCTCGATCCTCGGATCGGTGGGGTTTGCCAATTCTTCCGCCTATGTGGCCAGCAAACACGCGCTTCTGGGCCTGACCAAGACGGCGGCGATGGAATATGCGCAAAAAGGGATACGAATCAACGCGGTCGGTCCGGCCTTTATCCAGACCCCGCTTCTGACAAATAACCTGAGTCAGGACATGCTGGATGGTCTGGCCGGGTTGCACCCGATGGGCCGCATCGGCACATCTGTTGAAGTGTCAGCTTTGACCTGCTTCCTGCTGTCAGAGCGCGCCAGTTTCATCACTGGCAGCTATCATCTTGTTGATGGCGGATATACGGCACCTTGAGGGAACCTCGATAAAATGACGGACAAGACCGAACCCTGGGCCGCATCCATCGAGACGGTGCTGGACAGGTTGAACACATCTGCCGATGGGCTGGATGATGCGAAAGCGCGCGCGCTGCTGGAGACGCATGGCCCTAACAAACTGCCTGAAACGCCACGCCCCGGCCTGATCGTGCGGTTGGCGCGTCAGATCAATAATCTGCTGATCCTTGTGCTGATCGCGGCGGCGGTCATCACGGCGCTGTTGGGCCATTGGATAGACACGGGCGTGATCATGGCTGTGGTGATCCTGAACGCGCTGATTGGTTTCGTGCAGGAAGGTCGGGCCGAAGCGGCGCTGGACGCGCTGCGCGATATGCTGGCCCCCAAGGCCAATGTCATTCGCGGCGGTGAGCGGATGGCCATTCCCGGCGCGGATCTGGTGCCTGGCGATGTGGTTGTCTTGGAGGCGGGCGACCGTATCCCGGCTGATCTGCGGCTTATCGAACTGGCGGGCTTGCGCGTTGAAGAAGCCATTCTGACGGGCGAATCCGTGCCTGTGCGCAAATCGCTGGACCCTGTTGCCGCCGATGCGGCTTTGGGCGACAGGGTGGCGATGGGGTTCAGTGGCACGATGGTGGTCGAGGGCACAGGCACCGGCGTCGTCACGGCCACAGGGGCTGCGACTGAAATCGGGCGCATCAGCACGATGATGGCCGAAGTGCAGACGCTGAAAACCCCGCTGATTCAACAGATGGAAATTTTTGCCAAGTATCTGACGGGTTTTGTCATGGCTGTGGCCGCCGGGGTGCTGGCTTTTACGCTTCTGTTGCGCGACATGGCCTTCGGCGAGGCATTCATGATCGTGGTGGGACTGTTCGTTGCCGCAATCCCCGAAGGACTGCCAGCGGTGTTGACGGTGACGCTGGCGGTCGGCGTGCAGGCCATGGCGCGGCGCAACGCGATCATCCGGCGGCTGCCGATCATCGAGACACTGGGCGCTGTTTCGACCATTTGTTCGGACAAGACCGGCACGCTCACGCGCAATGAAATGATGGTGGCCAGCGTCGTGACTGCGCAAGGTCTGGCGAAGGTGCGTGGTCAGGGCTATGCCCCTGAAGGCGAGATCGCGGGCGACGACCGCGCAACGCTGGCCAGGGTCGCGCGCTGTGCGGCATTGTGCAACACTGCGGCTCTGGTTCAGGGCGATGATGGCTGGCGTGTCGAGGGCGACCCGATGGAAGGGGCGCTGCTGGCCTTTGCGGGCAAGGCAGGTGAAGAATTTGCCAATCGCCCCCGCGCCTCAGCCGCGATCCCGTTTGATGCGCGGTATCGGTATATGGCAGTTTTGCATGAGCGCATGGTCTGGCTCAAGGGCGCGCCAGAGCGCGTGCTGGCGCATTGCACGACGCAATTGGGGCCAGACGGGCCGCAGCCGCTGGACCGCGCCTATTGGGACAAGGCCGCAGCACAGGTCGCAGAGGAGGGGCAGCGCGTGCTTGCGCTTGCGCAGATGCCGCATGAAGGTGACGCGCTCGATCATGAGGATGTGTCCGAAGGGCTGGTGCTTCTGGGCCTGGTGGGGCTGATTGATCCGCCCCGCGATGAAGCTGTCGCGGCGGTCCGCGAATGTCACGCGGCGGGAATTTCCGTCAAGATGATCACGGGCGATCACGCGGGCACAGCCGCAGCTATTGGCCGGCAGATCGGTTTGCGCCAGACGGACCAGCCCCTGACCGGGGCCGAGATCGACCAGATGGACGATGCTGTGCTGGAAGCGGCGATCAGGCGCACCGATGTCTTTGCGCGCACAAGTCCCGAACACAAGTTGCGGCTGGTTCAAGCGCTGCAAGCGCGCGGGCAGGTGGTGGCCATGACGGGCGATGGGGTGAATGACGCGCCCGCGCTGAAACGCGCCGATGCGGGCATAGCCATGGGTGCGCGCGGCTCTGAGGCGGCGCGCG
>SKGU01000153.1 GCA_007117255.1 Natronohydrobacter sp.
CTTCTTGCTGGTGATCAGAGCTGTTCAGCACGCCCATACCCGCGACCAGCAGCAGGTTGCCGATATCGCCTTCATTGGTGAAGAGGGTCTGCGTGACCGGGAATTCTGCGTCACGGTTCAGAAAGCGCACAAGGTAGTAGTTGTTGGTGACAGCGATATCGGCCTCACCATCGCCGATGGCCTGAATCGCGGCTGTGTTGTTGCGCACGGCAACCGGCTCATTTGCAGCAATGCCGTCCAGCCATTCGCGGGTGGCATCTTCGCCATCGGTGACACGCATCGCGGTCACATGAGCGAGGAAGGAGCCATTTGTGGCGGGCAGGGCGATCCGGCCTTTCCATTTCTCATCCGTCAGATCGAAGATCGAGGCGGGCAGGTCTTCCTCGCTCACGCGTTCGGTCGAATAGGCGACGACGCGGCCGCGGCCGGATGTGGCCACCCAGCGGTTTTCAGCGTCGCGGTAGGCGGCAGGCACATTGGCGACAAGTTCTTCGGGCAGGGGCGCGAACAGGTCCACAACCGATCCGAGAGCGGCAGCATCCTGCGCCCAGTAAAGATCAGCAGGCGATGCATCGCCCTCTTCCTGCAGCAAAACGGCCAGTTCCGCGGTGCCTGCATAGCGTACATTGACGTTGATGCCGGTCTGTGCGGTGAAGGCTTCGATGATCGGTGCGACCAGCGTTTCGCCGCGCCCGGAATAGAGCGTCAGGTCTGCCAGTGTTGGTGTTGCGGCCAGCGCTGTCAGTGCAAAGACAGAATTGCGAAGAAAGCTCATAATGGTTCCCCTTTTGGGACAAGTTTCAGATCCGCGCAGGAACAGGATCCCGGTATAGCGCCGTATGCGCGTGCCTCTCGCAGTGAACTGCTCAATTCCTACTGAATATGTCAGTTATTATACCCGATCACTTTCGTCAACATCATCTTTCAAAGTGACGCGGGAATCGGGATTGCCGATCTGCGCACCCTTCGCGCATAGTGGTTCTGACTGCTTTCGAGGACAGACCATGACCCAAGAGCGTAATCCCGGCACGCCGCTGGACTGTGACAGTTTTATCAATGTGAACCGACCCGCAGCCGAGCGGCGTGCAACCACGCTTGTTGCGCGTCGCTCGCTGAAGGGCGCATATCAGGCGGCGTGGTTGCTCAATGCCATTTCCTGCATGGACCTGACCACCCTTGCAGGCGATGACACGCCAGACCGGGTGCGCAGGCTGTGCGCCAAGGCCCGTCGTCCGCTGTCAGATGACATTGTTGCAGGGCTTGGGCTGGAGGAGATGCCGACGACGGCTGCGGTCTGTGTCTACCCGACAATGATCGCGCCTGCCGTGCAGGCGCTGGAGGGCACGGGCATTCCGGTCGCGTCGGTCGCAACAGGGTTTCCGGCGGGGTTGATGCCGCTTGATCTGCGTCTGGCCGAGATCCGCTATGCAGTCGATCAGGGCGCGCAGGAAATCGACATTGTGATCACCCGCGCGCATGTTCTGGGCGGGGACTGGGCGGCGCTTTATGACGAAGTGGCCGCCATGCGCGAGGCTTGCGGTGCAGCGCATATGAAGGCGATTCTTGCCACCGGTGATCTGGTGACACTGTCGAATGTCTATGCGGCCTCGATGGTGGCGATGCAGGCGGGGGCGGATTTCATCAAGACCTCGACCGGCAAGGAGGCCGTGAACGCAACCTTGCCTGTGGGCCTGACCATGTGCCGTGCGATCCGCGATTACCGTGTGGCCACGGGTCATATTGTCGGGTTCAAGCCTGCAGGAGGCATGAAGACGGCGAAGGATGCCTTGAATTGGCAAGTTCTGATGCGCGAGGAGCTGGGCCGCGATTGGCTGCGCCCGGACCTGTTCCGGCTTGGCGCGTCGTCCATGCTCGGCGATATCGAGCGGCAATTGTCGCATCATGTGACCGGCCGCTATGCGGGCCATCATCGTCACGCGCTGGCCTGAAGGAGCCATCATGCCCACAATCACGGAGATCCTTGACACCATGGAGTATGGCCCCGCCCCTGAAAGCGAGACATTGGCCCGCGACTGGCTGAAGCGTGGTCCTTTCGGGCATTTCATCGCAGGCGCGTTCACGGAGCCCGGCGCGCTGTTTGAGACGCGCAATCCGGCGCGCGACGAGGTGCTGGCGGAAGTCTCGCAAGGGGGGGCGGCGGATGTTGATGCGGCGGTGAAGGCCGCGCGCAAGGCGCAAGGGGCGTGGGCGAAGCTACCGGGCCACCAGCGCGCGCGCCATCTTTACGCCATTGCGCGCCAGATCCAGAAACGCGAACGGCTCTTTGCGGTGTTGGAAGCACTGGATAACGGCAAGCCGCTGCGTGAAGCGCGCGACGCCGATATCCCGCTGGCTGTGCGCCACTTCTATCACCATGCAGGTTGGGCAGAACTGCTGGCCGAAGAATTTCCGGGGCAGGTGGCGCATGGGGTGTGCGGGCAGATCATCCCGTGGAATTTCCCGCTGCTGATGCTGGCGTGGAAAATCGCGCCCGCTTTGGCGGCGGGGAATACTGTCGTGCTGAAGCCCGCTGAATACACGCCACTGACGGCGCTCCTCTTTGCGGAAATCTGTGTTGAGGCAGGCTTGCCTGCCGGGGTGGTCAATATCGTTACCGGCGATGGCGCTACGGGCGCGGCGCTGGTCGCGCATAAGGATGTGGACAAGATCGCCTTCACCGGCTCGACCGAAGTGGGCCGCGAAATTCGGCGCGCAACGGCGGGAACGGGCAAGGCGCTGACGTTGGAGCTGGGCGGCAAATCGCCGTTCATGGTCTTTGCCGATGCTGATCTGGATGCAGCGGTGGAAGGCGTGGTCGATGCGATCTGGTTCAATCAGGGCGAGGTCTGTTGTGCGGGGTCACGCATTTTGGTGGCGGAATCGGTGGCCACAGAATTCACGACAAGACTGCGCGCGCGGATGGGCAGTTTACGCGTGGGCGATCCGCTGGACAAATCGACCGATATCGGCGCGATTGTCCACCCGCGCCAGTTGGCCCGCATTCGTGATCTGGTGGCGCAGGGGGTTGCGTCTGGCGGTGTGCTGCATGAAGGGGCCGCGCCGGGTGGGTGTTTCCACCCGCCCGCGTTGATGGTTGAAGTTTCGCCAGCAAACCCCTGTTTCAGCGAAGAAATATTTGGCCCTGTGGCGGTGATGACCACGTTCCGCACGCCTGATGAGGCGATTGAGCTGGCCAATAACACCCGTTATGGGCTGGCGGCGTCGATCTGGTCGGAAAACCTGACGCTTGCGATGGATATCGCCGCAAAAACGCGCGCGGGCGTGGTCTGGATCAATACGACCAATCTGTTTGATGCCAACGCGCCTTTTGGCGGGATGCGTGAAAGCGGTTTCGGGCGCGAGGGCGCGCGCGAGGGCATGGCGGCCTATCTGCGCCCGGTGCAAGAGACTGCGGCCTCCACGGCCCTGCCTGATCTCGACGGTCTGCCGGTGCCTGTGGCGATTGACGGGATTGACCGGACCCACAAGCTGTATATCGGCGGCGCGCAGAAGCGGGCCGATAACGGGCAAAGCTACTCTGTCATGCAGGACGGACGGCCGATCGGCCATGCGCCCTATGGCAGCCGCAAGGATATCCGCAACGCGGTCGAGGCCGC
Source organism: Natronohydrobacter sp. (assembly GCA_007117255.1). Classification (GTDB taxonomy): domain Bacteria; phylum Pseudomonadota; class Alphaproteobacteria; order Rhodobacterales; family Rhodobacteraceae; genus Roseinatronobacter. The sequence continues at coordinate 3,618 of SKGU01000153.1, forward strand.
GCATAAGGCTGCTGGCTGGTCTGCCATGAGCGGGCACCAGCGTGCGCAGGTGCTGTATTTTCTGGGCGAAAACCTGGCCGCGCGCGCCGAGTCCTTGCGCGCGCTGCTTCCGTCTGACGAGATTGAGGCGGCTGTGGCGCGGTGTTTCTACTATGCAGCTTGGGCGGATAAATTCAACGCGCGCGTTCATGATACGCAAAGCCAGCATATCACATTGGCCTTGAAACACGCTTTCGGGGTGATGGGCGTGATCTGCGCGGAAGATGCGCCGTTGCTGGGGCTGTTGTCGCTGGTACTGCCGTCCATTGCCATGGGCAATCGCGTGGTGGCTGTCACCTCGCAATCCGCGCCCATCGCTGCGCTGGAGCTTGCACAGGTGCTTGCTTGTTCTGACATTCCCGGCGGTGTGGTCAATCTGGTCAGTGGCCCGGTCGGCGATTTGGCGCAGGTTCTGGCGGCGCATGATGATGTCGCAGCCTTGTGGTCTGCCCAGCCTGCAATCGCGCAAGCTATCGAGCAAGCGGCAAGCGGTAATTTGAAACCAGTCTGGCAAGTGCGCGCGCCTTTGGGGCAGGGCGCAGAGTTCCTGACCGCGGCCACCCAGATCAAGACGATCTGGGTGCCATATGGCGCGTGAGGCACAGAAAACTTAAGGGTTTGTTTACCCTGGCTTGCATAATGTGAAGACCTGACAACGGCGGGTCTTATGCGTAGCACGAATGCGGTTTTCAAAGCTCATGGCCAGAACGTACCGAAGCGGCCTGCACTGGAGCTTGTGGTTCAGCGCAAGCCCCATCCGGTACGCAAGCCCCTTGGCTCGATCCTGCAGGACATGGGCGTCTTGTCAGAAGAAGCTCTGGTGCGTGCGCTTGAAATGCAATCGCGTCAAGCCGGGTTTCTGGGGGATATATTGCTGGCGCATGGAATGATCACCGAGGGTGATCTGACCACAGCCTTGTCGCGTCAGTATGGCACCAGCTTTTTCACAGCGGCGCAGTCGCTGCCCGATCCAGTTCTGATCGATGCGCTGGGTGTGCGCCGTTGTCTGGCGCTGCATTGCCTGCCATGGATGCGCGCGGGCGACGTAACGCTTGTGGCCTGCGCGCGCCCCGCACAGTTTGAGGTGGTCCGCGCAGAACTGGAAGCAGTATTGGGCATCGTGGTGATGGTGCTGATCAGCGAAAGCGACCTGCATGACGTGATCCTGAAAACCCGGCGTAACCGATTGAAGCTATGGGCTGAAACCTGTGTGCCTGAAATGGAAAGCTGTCGCATGCTGCAAAGTGCCCATTTCGGTCAGGTACTGGCGGCAGGGGTGGCCGTGATCATCGGGCTGGCACTGATCGCGCCACAGGTCATGCTGGCTGTCCTGACACTGTTTACAACAGTGTTTCTGCTGGTGATCTCGCTTCTGAAGCTCGCCGCTGCGATTGCCGTGCATCGCAAGCGACCTGACCCGCCCACCGACGCGCCCTATCGGCTTGTGCGTGCCCGACAGCCTATCGTGTCGATCATGGTGCCGCTTTACAAAGAGCCGCGCGTTGTGCCACGGCTGATCCACCGGCTGTCGCGGCTGACATGGCCAAGAGAGTTGCTCGATATCCTGCTTGTGGTCGAAGAACATGACCATGCCACGCGCGAGGCCCTGTGCGGCTGTGATCTTCCGCGCTGGATGCGGGTGGTCCCCGTGCCGGATGCGCCGCTGAAAACCAAGCCGCGCGCGCTGAACTATGCGATGCTTTTTGCGCGCGGCGCGATCATCGGTGTTTACGATGCCGAAGATGCACCGGAGCCAGATCAGATTCACCGTGTTGTGCGCTGTTTTCAGGACGGGCCACCAAATCTGGCCTGTGTGCAGGGCGTGCTGGATTTCTACAATGCCTCTACCAACTGGCTGTCGCGCTGTTTTACCATCGAATATGCCACATGGTTTCGCATCGTGCTGCCGGGGATGCAGCGGCTTGGGCTGGCGGTGCCGCTTGGGGGCACGACCCTGTTTTTTCGCCGCGATGTTCTGGAACAGCTTGGCGGGTGGGACGCGCATAACGTGACTGAGGATGCGGATCTGGGCATCCGGCTGGCGCGGCACGGATATTACACGCAATTGCTGGGCACTGTGACGCTGGAAGAGGCCACATGCCGCGCCTATCCTTGGGTCAAGCAACGTTCACGCTGGCTGAAGGGCTATGCCGTGACCTGGCTTGTGCATATGCGTGCGCCTGCGCAACTTTGGCGGCAATTGGGGCCGTGGCAGTTCTTCGGGGTGCAGGTGTTGTTTCTGGGCACGTTGGTGCAGTTCATGTTCGCGCCGCTGCTTTGGAGTTTCTGGCTGGTTCTCGCTGGGCTGTCGCACCCGCTGCAAACAAGTTTCGGCGGGTATGCAATGCTGGCGTTCATGGCGGTTTTTGTGCTGTCAGAGATGATAACACTGGGTATCGGCTATGCTGCGCTGAAGTCGCACAGGCATCGCAAGCTGCGGCTGTGGTTGCCTGCGCTGCACGGTTATTTCCCGCTGGCTGTTCTCGCAGTTTACAAGGCCTTGTGGGAATTGATCAGCGCGCCGTTCTACTGGGACAAGACCTCGCATGGTGAACATGATGCGGCCTGTGATTCCGTGGCGCTGGCACGCACAGGGATTGCGGGCCAGTAGACCTTTGGGCCGCTTCAGGTTAGCACAAGGGCATTACGGCTCTGGGGCAGGGATGGCATGTTATATTTCCGCAAGGCAGGACTGGTCTTTCTGGCCACACCGAAAACCGGCAGCACTGCGATTGAAACTGCGCTTGCCCCGATGGCCGACATGGTTTTCCAGCGCGACCCGGAAATCAAGCATTGCACCTATCAGCGCTATCAGTGGCGAGTCGAGAAAGCGATCCTGATGTTTGTCCCGACGCCTCCTGAAACAGTCGCCGTGATTCGTGATCCGCAGGACTGGCTGAGCAGCTGGTATCGGTTTCGCCATGGCGCATGGCTGAACGGCACCCCGCGCAGCACCCGCGGCATGAGCTTTGATGCCTTTGTCGAAGGCTATCTGTCAGATC
>SKGU01000290.1 GCA_007117255.1 Natronohydrobacter sp.
CTCGCCCCCGGTTTCCCGGCCCTTCTGACCGACGATGAACCCGAAGAACCGGGATACGAGGTCGTTCCCACGGGCCGCGCGGCCCCCTTGGCAGCGGAGTAAACCAAATGAACATGCGCCCCAATATCGACCATTGGCAAGAGCGCTGCGACCTTGCCGCCGCCTTCCGCTGGGCGGCCAAGCTGGGCATGCACGAAGCCGTGGCCAATCATTTCAGCCTGTCGGTGAACACAGATGGCACGCGCTTCCTGATGAACCCCAATCAGGTGCATTTCAGCCTGATCCGCGCCTCTGATCTGCTGCTGATCGACGCCAATGACCCTGCCACACTGGACCAGCCCGACGCGCCCGACCCGACAGCCTGGGGGTTGCATGGCTCCATCCATCGGCTTTGCCCGCATGCGCGCTGTGTGATGCATACTCATTCGATCTTCTCGACGGTTCTGGCATCGCTTGCCGACAGTCGCTTGCTGCCGATCGATCAGAACACCGCCACATTCTTCAATCGAACCGTGATCGACGAACAATTCGGCGGGCTGGCTTTTGAAGAAGAGGGGATGCGCTGTGCCGCCATGCTGTCGGACCCGGCAAAGAAGGTCATGATCATGGGCAATCACGGCGTTCTGGTCATCGGGCGTGACGTGGCCGATACGTTCAACCGGCTGTATTATTTCGAACGCGCCGCCGAGACCTATATCCGCGCGCTGCAAACCGGCCAGCCCCTGCGCGTGCTGTCCGACGAGATCGCCGAAAAGACTGCGCGCGAACTCGACGACTATCCCGGCCAAGCCGAAGCACATCTGACCCAGATTCGCCGCATCCTTGATCGTAACGACCCCGATTACGCCACCTGAGAAAGACACGCCATGACTGACACCATTTCCTTGTCCGACCGCGGCCTGACCCTGACGCTTGGGGAACAACCGCAATATTTCAACTATTTCTGGCTGCGCGATGCCTGCATCAGTTGCATCGACCCGCAAACCCGTGAACGTATTTTCGATTGTTCTGCCCTGCCAAATCCGCCCAAGGCCACGTCAGCATGGATCGAGGGCGAACATTTGCGCCTGTCATGGCAGGATGAAGCGGTTGTGTCCTCTGTGCCGCTGTCGCTGCTGCACGAAATATCCGCGACGGGCCGGCCGCATGACCCTGCGGACCTGCCGCGCAGGTTGTGGATGGCGGATTTCGAACCGCAGATCGCGCGGGTGCCGCAAGCGGATGTGCTGCACTCGGATGCAGGCCGCGCGCAGTTCTGCCGCGCGCTGATCGAAGATGGGATCGCGATTGTTACAGGCATGAAGCCGGGCAAGGAAAGCCTGACCGCACTTGTCGAAACCCTGGGCAGCATCACCCCTTCTGCCGAAGGGTATTTCTTCGAGGTTCGTGTCGAGATCGCGCCGACCAATCTGGCCTTCACTGCCGGGCCGCTGGAAATGCACACCGACCTGCCCGGTGAAGACGCTGCACCCGGTCTGCAATTCCTGCATTGTCTGGAAAACACGGTCGAAGGCGGCATGTCACTGTTTCTGGACGGGGCCGCCGTGGCCGAGGCCCTGCGTAAGGAAGACCCGGATGCCTTCGAACTTCTGGCCTCGCATGACATTCCGTTTTTCTACCGCCATGACCATCTCGACTACCGCGCCCATCAGCGCGTGATTGAAACGGACCCGCAAGGCCGCGTGACCGGTGTGACGATCTCGCAGCATTTGCAGGACACGCTCGATCTGCCGCAGGAGCTGCTGGATACTTATTACCCGGCATTCGTGAAGTTCATCCGGCTGATGCAGGAAGATCGCTTCCTTGTGCGGTTCCGTTCGCAAGCAGGCAATTGTGTTGTGTTCGACAATCACCGCATCGTGCACGGGCGTGAAGGCTATGTGGCCGAAAGCGGCAAGCGGCATTTGCGCGGCTGTTACGCAGATCGCGGGGCGTTGCGCAGCACCTACCGCGTCCTTGCAAAGCAAGGCTTTGACGGATTGGTGGCGCCTGCACGCGCGATGGCCTGACGGGCGGGCCGGGTCGCAAGACCCGGCCGCCTCGCTCAAAGCTGGAAGGGCGGGCGGACTTTCACCTCGTAGAATTCCGCCAGCCCATGCACCCCACCTTCGCGGCCATTGCCCGATTGCTTGAACCCGCCAAAGGGCGAGCCGTAATCCGGCGCGCGCCCATTGATATGGATACTGCCAGCGCGCAAGCGACGTGCGACACGCGCGGCGCGCGCCGGATCGGATGTGGCAAGATAGGCATCCAGCCCATAGGGCGTGTCATTGGCAATAGCGATGGCTGCTTCCTCGCTGTCGAAAGGGATCATCACCAGAACCGGGCCGAAGATTTCCTGCTGCGCGATGGTCATATCATTGCGCACATCGGCAAAGAGGGTGGGCTTGACATACCAGCCCGCCTCAAACCCATCAGGTTTGCCCAAGCCCCCCACAACCAGCCGCGCGCCTTCGTCAATGCCCTTGCTAATCAGGGTCTGGACGCGGTGATACTGGATTTCATCGAATAAGGGGCCGATATGCTCGCCCTCGACCAGCGGATCACCGACAGCCTGCGCGCGTGCAGCCTCTGCTGCCAATTCCACGGCGCGCGCATAGACGCTGCGCTCGACCAGCATCCGCGTGGGCGCGTTACACGACTGGCCGGAATTCGAGAAACACTCGAACACGCCTTCGGGGACACGGGCGTCCAGATCGGCATCGGCGAAGATGATATTGGGCGACTTGCCCCCCAGTTCCAGCGCCACGCGCTTGACCGTCTCCGCCGCGTCCTTTGTGACGGAAATCCCCGCGCGGGTGGACCCGGTGAAGGACATCATTTCTACATCTGCATGGCGCGACAGGGCCGCGCCAACACCCGGCCCATCCCCGAAAACCAGATTGAACACACCGGCGGGAAAGCCTGCCTCATGGATCATTTCGGCATAGAGACGCGCCGAAAGGGGCGTGTGCTCTGACGGTTTGAGCACGCAGGTATTGCCAGCGGCCAGCGCCGGAACCACCTTGAGCGCGATCTGATTGACCGGCCAGTTCCACGGCGTGATCAGCCCACAAACCCCGATGGGTTCGCGCGACAGGATATCGCCATTGGGCAGGGTTTCTTCTTCGTCCAGCGCGTCAAACGCGTCTAGAAACGCCCGGATATGCCCAGCGCCGGATGCCGCCTGCTGTTCGCGCGACAATGTGATCGGCGCGCCCATCTCAGCCGTAATCGCCTGCGCCACCTGTTCTTCGCGCGCTTCGCTGATCGCAAGCAGGCGGGTCAGCAGTCTGCGCCGTTCGGATTTCGGGGTAAAGCCCCAGGTTTCAAAGGCCGTTTGCGCAGCCTTCACTGCGCAGTCAACATCTGCCCCATTGGCAAGCGTCAAGCTTCCGATCCGGCTGTTGGTCGCGGGGTTGAGGATTGGCATCGTCTCGCGCCCGTGTGATGCGACCCATGCGCCGTTGATATAGTGGCGGTCGATATCGGTCATCTGTTATCCTCCAGGATCAGGTCAGCGGCACGGGCCGCGAGCATCATGGTCGGTGCGTTGGTATTGCCCGAAGTGATATTGGGAAAGGCCGAAGCATCGACAACACGCAGCCTGTCCATGCCACGCACGCGCAGCCGTGGATCAAGGGCGGAGCGCGCCGGGTCATCGCCCATCCGGCAGGTGCAGCTTGGGTGAAACACGGTCGAGGCCCGCGCACGGAAATCGTCGAGTAGCATATCATCATCAAGACCAAGAAGATCCGGGCCAATGGCAGCGCGGCTTGCCTGCCTGAGTGGCTTGCTATGTGCAAGGCGCTGCAACAGCCGCCCGGCGCGGATCACGCTCTGGCAATCGGCCTCTGTGCTCAGGGAGTTCGGCCAGATACCCGGCTCATCCTCGATCGAAGGTGAGGTGATGCGAATTTCGCCCCGGCTGGTTGGACGGCAGGGTTGGGCGCAGAGGATGTAGCCTGAGGCGCGCGTAACCTTTGGTCCCTTTGGGCCGTAAGAATACACCATCGGGTTACAATAGATCTGTGTATCCGGGCGCGGTGCGTTCTCTGAAGCGATATAGCCGCCGACCTGATTGACCGGCACAGCCAGCGGCCCTGTGCGTGTCGCCAGATACTGCAAACCGCTTTTAAGACGCCCCAGCGGCGTGCCAAGGGCCGCGTTGAGCGTGTCGGGATGAGCAGCGAAGCTATAGCTGACGGCCAGATGATCCTGCAAACCGCGACCAATCGCGGGCAAAGGGTTCTGAACAGCGATGCCATGCGCTTGCAGCAGAGCGCCTGGACCAACGCCTGACAGTTGCAGGATTTGCGGCGAATGGATCGCCCCGGCGCACAGGATGACTTCGCGCCGCGCATTGGCGCGGAGGGTTCGGCCATGCTGGCGATAGGTCACGCCGCGCGCCACCCCGCCCTCGATCTCGATGCGCACCACTTTGGCGCGGGTTTCAAGGCGCACCCGACCGCGCTTCAATGCCGGACGCAGAAAGGCATCCGCCGCCGACCAGCGTTTGCCTTTCCAGACAGTGCTGCGATAGTGCCCGATACCTTCGATGCCAGTGTTCAGGTCGTCCAGAACGGGCCATCCGATATCTTCGGCCGCGCGCAGAAATGTGCCGGAAAACGGGTGCATCTGCCGCGACAGATCGCTGACGTGCACTACGCTTGTTTCAGCGTGTCCGTCTTTTGTTTCCAGGGAGTCATAGATTGCGCTTACCGTTGGCCAGTCCCATCCTGTGGCTCCTGATCCGGCCCAATCGTCAAAATCGAATGGCAACCCGCGCATATAGGCCATTGCGTTGATCGAACTGCAGCCCCCGACGACCCGCCCGCGTGGCCATGCTATGCGTCGACCAGCCAAGCCTTCGTCACTTTCGGTTTCGCAGCAGACTGAAATGCGCGGGTCGACATGGGCAAAAGCATAGCCGAGCGGCACCTTGATCCAGAAATGCGCGTCCGTCCCGCCTGCCTCCAGCACCAGAATGCGATGCCGGGGATCAATGCTCAGCCGGTCTGCCAGCACACAACCTGCCGAACCAGCCCCGATAATGATGTAGTCATAGTCTGTCATGTGCCTCTCGCATCGGGCTTTGCGACATGTCTGACTTGCATAAACATGGGCTGCAAACAAAAACTCATCCGCCTGAGGGCCCATTTTCATTGAAGCATCAGCAGATCAGACGCTATTTTTTTAATATCTTATGCAGGTATATTCTGAAACACCCAACAGGAGCGGCGCTGATGTCAAGATTGCCCCATGTTACCTGGTTGCGCGCTTTTGAGGCTGCTGCCCGGCATAGCAGCTTCTCTGGGGCGGCCGAAGAGCTAGGGCTGACCCCCGCCGCAGTCAGCCAGCATATCCGGCTGCTTGAGCAGCATCTCGGTGTGAGTCTGTTCAAGCGACTGCCGCACGGTGTTTCACTTACGGATATGGGGCAGGCCTATGCCTTGCCGATCCGCCGGGCTTTCTCGGACATGCAGGATGCTACGTCGGGGCTTTTCGCAAGACGGAAAAAACGGCAACTGCATATCCGAACTTCTGTGACCTATGGGGCGCTGGTGCTTGCGCCACAGCTTGCAGAGTTTACAGCGCTGTACCCCGATGTCGAATTGCACATGAGCACTGCCGTCTGGTCCGACCGTCTGGATGACACGCGGATCGATATTGATATCCGCTATGGCACTGGCAACTGGACCGATCCGCATATGTGGCAACTGTCGCATGAAACCGGTGTGGTCGTGTGTCGCCGTGATCACGCAGAGCGCTTCGGAGGGCCGCCTGATATTGCCGCAATGGCAACGGATCGCCTGGTTCTGGTCATGGGGTCGGAGGTGGAATGGCAAAGACTGTCAATGCATTGTGGTCTCGATCTGGGTCCGGCCGGACATATCGCAAAAGCAGATTCGTCCCTGATGGCTCTGCAAATGCTGCTGGGTGGCGGATGCGCCGGCATCATCCACGAAAGCTTTGTGGCGCCTTATCTGGATAAGGGCCTGCTGGTCAGCGCGTTCGACTACCGCCTACCCATTCGGGAAGCGTATTTCATGATCATCGGTAATGATGCGCTCCACCGATCCGAAGTCACTGATTTCCGGGACTGGTTGATCACAACAAGCCGCAAAGGCGCTGGTTAGACGCAAATTTCTGACCCGGCGTCATGCTCAGGCTGTTTGATCTCACGGTTTGATGGCGCGACCCTTTGTCAGGCATGGAGGGAAGCATTATGGGAAAAGTTCGCGACCGCAGCGCCACGACCATGCACGCCATCAGAGCTTTAACTCAGCGATCCCAGGTTTTGCTCACGCAACTGAGTAATCCAAGTTTGACGGACATATACTAAGGTATTGAAGCTGCTTTCATATATTTCTGGGATCGCCACAATATCAGGCGGTTCACGCAGGTTTTGAGACGTCGAGGGCTTCGAAGGCGGGTGTTGCTCTGGCTTGGTTCTAGTGCTTGCTGGTTGACAATGGCATAACGTGTCCAAAGAAACGGGCTCGCAATGTGCGGGATCATGCGGCCATTGAGATCGTCTTCTCGTTGCTTAAGATCGCATTCGAAACTGGACTGCATCAGCCCCATGGAGTTCGTGACCCGCGATATGCC
>SKGU01000031.1 GCA_007117255.1 Natronohydrobacter sp.
GGCTCCAGCCCGGTCGGGCCCTGGCGGGTATATGCGAATTCCACCTCGCGCAAAGCGCCATTGGCGTGCACTGCCACGGGCATTGCGTTGGTGACGATCCGCACCCCTTCATTGGCTGCGTGGCTGAGCTCATAATCGGACGCCCCCATATCCGCGCGCCCGCGCCGATACACCATCGTTACATGTTCCGCGCCCAGAAGCCGCGACTGCACTGCCGCATCCACGGCCGTCATGCCGCCCCCGATCACCACCACATGCCGCCCGATGGGAAGCGTGGACAGATCATCCGTCTGGCGCAGCTCGGCGATGAAATCGACCGCATCGCGCGCACCCGGCGCATCCTCGCCCGCCACACCCAATGCATTCACACCGGCAAGGCCCATACCAAGGAACACTGCGTCAAACTCCGCCTGCAGATCGGACAGCGCGCCGTCGACACCCAGTTTCCAACCCTGCCGGATCGTGATCCCGCCAATCTGCAGCAACCAGTCGACTTCAGAGCGCGCGAAATCATGCGCGGCCTTATAGGCCGCAATGCCGTATTCATTCAGCCCACCGGGCTTTTCGCGCGCCTCATACACAGTCACATCATGGCCATGCAGCGCAAGCCGGTGTGCGCAAGCCAGCCCGGCAGGCCCCGCGCCGACCACCGCAACGCGCTTGCCAGTCAAGGCTGCGCGGGTGAAAGGATGGGCATTTTTCGCAATCAGCTTGTCTGTGGCATAACGCTGCAAACGCCCGATTTCGACGGGTTTGCCTTCTGCCGCTTCGCGCACGCAGGCCCCTTCGCACAGTGTTTCGGTCGGGCAGACACGCGCGCACATGCCGCCAAGGATATTCTGGTTAAAGATGGTCTTGCCTGCCGCTTCAGGCTGGCCCGCCTGTATCTGGCGGATGAACAGCGGAATGTCGATTTCCGTCGGACAGGCCGTGATACAGGGCGCGTCGTGACAGAAATAGCATCGATCTGCCGCCACCATCGCCTCATGCGGGTCATAGTCGGGATAAAGATCGTCGAAATGGCGCGCGTAATCATCACGATCGAGACGCGCAGGGACAATTCCGGGAGTCGTTGGGCTGTTGGACATATGGCTGGCCTTGCTTTGACTGGCTCTTGTCTCATCAGTCAAACACGGTTCAGTTTTTTTATCAATTAGTAAAATTTTCAAATCGGACAAAATTCTGCGTATCGCTGAAAATCCGGGCAATCGCGGGGGGATGCAGGGTTACTCTGCGACACTGGCCTGAGACTGCGCGGCACGCGCATCGGCGTCACGCGGTTGCAGCACCATCGGGAAACTGACGCGAAAGGCGGCGCCGCCTTGTCCGGGCACATAGGTGATGTCGCCGCCGAGATTGTGCATGATCTCGCGGCAGATCGCGAGACCAAGCCCTGCCCCGCCGGCCTGCATGGAATCCGTCAGGCGCGAGAATTTCTCGAAAATCAGTGCCTGCTTGTCGCGCGGAATACCTGCACCATTATCGATAAAATCGACCTCGACCTTATCCTTGCGACTGCGCACCTTTATCTGCATCTGGGGATCATCAGAAATGCAATATTTCCGCGCATTCGACAGGATATTGATGAAAACCTGCGTCAGTCGCCCCGCATCGGTGATGATTTCCAGCCCTTCCGGATCCCGGTTGCGCAAGATCCGGAACTTGCGATCTGCCTGCACCGATTCTGATGATCGGATCGCCTTGTCGATCAGATCACGCAACTGCACCGGCGCGATATTCAACTGCACTTGCCCATGCTCCAGGACGCTGAGATCGAGCAGATCATCCAACAGCCGGGTCAGCCGGATTGATTCGTCATGGATGATCTGGGCGAAATGCGCGCGCTCCTCCGGGGACATTGCGTCGCTGTCCATCATGATCTCGGAAAATGCTCGTATAGACGTCATCGGCGTGCGCAACTCGTGGCTGATCTGCGATAGAAAGGCGTCTTTCTGCACTGAGAGTTTCTGCAACATCTCATTGGCATCGCGCAGCTTGCGCGCCGTGCGCGAGAGTTCTTCGGATTTCGCTTCAAGCTGGGCAGAATATTCCATGATCTGCGCGGTTTCCGACGCCACGGCCATCAAATCCTCGACTGACACAACCGCGGTGCCCACGCTTTGCGCAAGCATTGCATGGGCCGTCGCCGCGCCGACAGAGCCTGAGAATTTCAGCTCCAGTGCTTCAAGGAATTCCGGCGTGATATCGGGCAGAAAGCCTTGCTTTCCCTGCGCCTCGGCCTGTGCACGAAAGAACGCCTGTCCTTCTATCGGGCCAAGAATACGCTGCGCCATGGGCAGCAGGTCTTCGGCCTCGGCGACAGGGCGCGTCCAGCTGCGCGCAGGGCCAGAGCGGTCGAACACGTCGACAAACAGCGCACCCTGAACCCGCTCGATCGGGCTGGGGAAGCTGAGAAGCGAGCCCAGGCAAAATACCAGCGCATTGAGCATCAGCGACCAGAACAGTGCATGAAGAAGCGGGTCCAGCGTACTGATTCCAAAGAGACTATAAGGCCTGAGCCAAGACAGACCGAACAGCCCTTCCTGCATCAGTTGCGCAGACATCAGAATGTCGGGGCCGAAACTGGGCAGGAACAGCGTGTAGAACCATAGCGCCATGCCAACAATCAGCCCCAGCGCCGCGCCTGTGCGCGACGCACCGCGCCAGAATAATGCACCCAGTAGCGCGGGTAGAACCTGTGCGACGCCCACGAAAGCAATCAATCCAATCGCGGCCAGCGCCTCGGAGCCGCCAGTGACGACGTAATAGAGATAGCCCAGCGCCAGAACCAGCGTGATCGACAAGCGCCGAACGCTGAGCACAAGTAGCCGCATATCGCCCTGGTCGAGACTTCGCGCCGCGCGCAGCTTGAGCCAGAGCGGAACAACGATATGGTTCGACACCATTGTCGCCAGCGCAAGCGACGCCACAATCACCATGGATGTGGCCGCTGAAAACCCGCCCAGAAAGGACAAGAGCGCCAACCCATCCTGCCCCAGCGCCAGCGGTACGGTCAGCACGAACATGTCGGGATTGGAGCCTTCGGGCATAAGCTCCATGCCCACAACGGCAATCGGCAGCACGAACAAGCTGATCAGAAACAGGTACAGCGGAAACGCCCAACTGGCTGTCGCGAGATGCTGGTCGTTGGTATTTTCAACAACGAGCACCTGAAACATGCGTGGCAGGCAGACAATCGCGATGGCCGAAAGCAGGATCAGCCCGCTCCAGCGTCCCGGCTGGATTTCCCATTCCGGCAACGCCTGCGCATCAATCCGCGCAAGGATATCCGCCGGGCCGGAGGCGACAAACCAGACCACGAAAATCCCCACAGCGAGCAGGGCTACCAATTTCACAACTGCCTCGACTGCAATAGCAGTGACGACACCGTGATGCTGTTCATTGGCATCAAGATTGCGGGTGCCGAACGCGATGGTGAAGAACGCAAGCCCCACTGCCACCCAGAAGGCGATCAGCGTGCGGTCCCCTGCAAGGCTTGCGCCCACGGGATCTGTGACAAAGACGGTGAAGGATTGTGAAATCGACTGAAGTTGCAGCGCGATATACGGCGTGCCTGCCGCGATGCATAGCAACGTGACGATCACGCCCAGAAGATTGGACTTCCCGTAGCGCGCCGAAATCATGTCCGCGATCGAGGTCACGCGGTTCTCGCGCCCAATCCGCACCAGCTTGCGCAATAACACCCACCAGCCCACGAAAACCAGCGTCGGGCCAAGATAGATCGTCATGAATTCCAGCCCCGACCGGGTGGCGTAGCCAACCGCGCCGTAGAATGTCCAGGCGGTGCAATAGACAGACAGCGACAGCGTGTAGACAGCGGGCGAACGCAACCAGTCGGCGCGCCCTTCATCGGCGCTGCGTTCTGCCAGCGATGCCACCACGAACAGCAGGATGACATAGGCCAGACAGGTCAGGACCAGCATGTTGAAGGACATCTGCGCTAGTCCTTAGATGGCGCGGATGGGCGGGGCTGTCGCTTCGGGATATCCAGCGTCCGGCGCAACCCCCGCGATAACAGGAACGATCCGGCAATCAGCCCGAACCAGACCAGAAAGAGATACACGCCTTCGCTGGCAGTGGGCGGCGCCTCGGTTTGTGGGCTGTGGCGCATCAGTGGCAACAGCACCAGAACCACACCCAGAACCGGCAGGAAACGCGCAGCGTCCATCAGGCGGCGCATGCGGTACGTTTCGCGGGCCAGGAATTGCGGGCTGCGGGGTGGTTTCATGGCCCTGCCAACTCGCGCACAGTGGCGATGACATCGGCATTGGCGAAAGGCTTGGTCATAAAGCGCGTCACTCCAAGACGTTCAGCTTCGTCGCGGTCGGCACTCTGGCCTTTGGCCGTCAGCATCAACACAGGCAAATCACGGGTCATCGCCTGCCCGCGCAAGGTTTTCAGAATATCAAAACCACTCACGCCCGGTAGCATCAGATCAAGGATCAACAGATCAGGTGGGTCTGACTGCATTGCGCCCATTGCGGTCAATCCGTCAGCAGACACATCAACCCGCCAGCCATCACGCGTCAGGATAAAGCGCAGCGCCTCAGAGATATTCGGCTCGTCCTCGATGACCAAGACGCGCTTCTCCATCGCAAGCCCCCCTCCCTTACGGGGACCGGGGCGCGCGCACTCCTGACACTGTGGTCATTGGGCGCACCCCGATCACTTTGCACGGCGACCCTATTCCTCCCATCGCCTTGCATCGCTTATTTATGCAGCTTCACGCGCCTGTGTCAAAGTGACATTCACCCTGCTGTCACAAGAATAGAGGGCTCACGTCGTGCCGCACAGTCCAGCTGGGCGCAGGTTCGGCAACTTGCCCCGACAGAAAGCGGCTCTGCCCCCGCATCCGGCACCGCATCTGTTGGCAGAATCAGCATCGTGGCATGAAGGACATTCGGCATGCCAAAGCCCATCTCCGTCTGTGCCGAAGCATAAGCATAGGTCAGAAAACGCCGCCCCAAACGTCCCGCGGTCATGACTGGCATCCGCAAACGCATATATGGGCGTTGCAAAGATTGATACAGCGGCCAGAGCGGACAGGCCCCGCCAAAGCGGGGCAGCGCGAAACCTTCCAGCCCACGCCGAAAAACCAGCGTGCCCGAATTATCACAAATGACCAGCCCCGGCGCAGGCAGCGAGGCTTGCGCCATGACCTTCGGGGGCAACAAAGCCAGTCGGCGCAAAACCTGATCGAAAGGCACCTGAAAACGATCGGCTAGCTGGTCAGGGGCCGCGCCAAGTTCTTGAAGCGCGACACGAAGCGGTTCCAACGGCAGCGCCACCGCGTCAGCCCGAAACCGATCAAGCCACTGCCGCGCCAACTGACGTGATGCCTCTGAGGACAATTCAACCTGTCCCACAAGAAGTGCCTCCAGATCCGCCGGACCAGTCTCGAGCTCGGGCAAATGAAAATCTTTGCTGGCCAGCCAGTATTCGACCTCTTCCTGTGGCGCGGCAAGCCCGGTTTCGTCATTCTTGCCAGCGTCAAGGTAATTGACCAGCGCCACGGCGCCTTCGGCCAGCCGCGCACTGTCCTGCACGATATTGTTGTGAAACCGCGCCTGCCATTCAGGCTCGATCTGCTGGGCATCACCCAGAATGGTTGCAGTGGACTGCACAGATGTCACCGCCGAGATGATCTCGTGCAACGCTTCGCCCAGATAGGGATCATGGGTCATGCGATCGTTCAGGTGCTCGACCACCCGCTCCAGCCGCTCGACCCGCGCCTGAGTTTCGGCCAGCACTTTGGCCCAGCCCGGAAAACGGCCTGTGAATTCATCAATCCGTTCAAGTTCTTCGACCGTGGCATCGCTGCGCAGCGCGGCGGCGCGCGCGCTCTCGACCAGACGGCTATCGCCATCCTCGACCAGCGCATCCGCAGACACACCCAGCGCCTGCGCCAAAGCCCCCAGCAACTCCGCGCCAACCTTGCGGCGATTATGCTCGATCAGATTGAGGTATGAAGGCGACACCCCCACCTCGCGCGCCAATTCAGCCTGACGCAGCCCGCGCAGGTTGCGGCGAGCGCGAATACGGGTTCCGGTCAGGGCAGAACGTGCCATCGAGTCGATCCTTTCAAAGATCGATTTACAGAAATTTACAGACCAGGTCATCCCGTTTTCGTTATCTGGTCACGAAAGCCGCTGGTTGACAATCACGGGCTTCACAGTGCAGACGCAAACCGGTATAAGCCAGCGCCAATCGGTTGCTGGACCTGCCGGGCCAGAGCCAACCGGGCCGACCTGCCCCCAGATTTTGAGGAACGAGATGACGCAAAGCCGCAATGATGCAGATGTCGCCTTTATCAAAGCCCTTGCGGAACTTCTCAATGAGAATGATCTGGCCGAGTTGAGCGTGAAGCGCGATTACGGCGACAACGACAGCCTGAATGTGAAAGTCTCGAAGATCGGCGCGCAGCCGGTGTTTCAGCAGACTGCGGCCGCACCGATGGCAGCCCCCGCACCCACAGCCCCTGCCCCGGCGGCGGCAAAACCAGAGCTGCCTGCAGACCCCGCACAGCACCCTGGCGCTGTCACCTCGCCCATGGTCGGCACAGCCTATCTTGCGGCGGAACCGGGTGCGTCGAATTTCGTCACTGTCGGCGCACAGGTTTCGGAAGGCGACACGCTGCTGATCATCGAGGCGATGAAAACCATGAACCACATTCCGGCACCGCGCGCGGGAACGGTCAAGCGCATACTGGTCGGCGATGGCAGCCCTGTCGAATTCGGTGCGCCGCTTGTGATCCTCGAATAAGGCCGCGACGTGATGTTCAACAAGATCCTGATTGCCAATCGCGGAGAAATCGCGCTGCGTGTTATCCGCGCCTGTCGTGAAATGGGGATCGGCTCGGTCGCGGTGCATTCCACCGCAGATTCCGACGCAATGCATGTGCGCATGGCCGATGAAGCGATCTGCATCGGCCCCCCCTCATCGGCGCAAAGTTATCTGCATGTGCCTGCAATCATCTCTGCCTGCGAAATCTCTGGCGCGGATGCGATCCATCCCGGCTATGGCTTTTTGTCGGAGAATGCCGGTTTCGTGCAGGTGGTCGAAGATCACGGCATCACCTTCATTGGCCCGTCTGCAGAACACATCCGCATGATGGGTGACAAGATCACGGCCAAGGACACGATGAAAGCGCTTGGCGTGCCGTGTGTGCCGGGATCAGCCGGCGGGGTTGCGCATTTCGAGACCGCGCAATCAGTGGCCGCCGAAATTGGCTATCCGGTGATCATCAAGGCGACTGCAGGCGGTGGCGGGCGCGGTATGAAGCTGGCGCGCAACGAATCCGAGTTGGAAACCGCGTTTCGCACGGCCCGTTCCGAGGCCAAGGTCGCGTTTGGCAATGACGAAGTCTATATCGAAAAGTACCTCGGCCAGCCGCGCCATATCGAGATTCAGGTCTTTGGTGATGGCAAGGGCAATGCGGTCCATCTGGGTGAACGGGACTGCTCGCTACAGCGTCGTCACCAAAAGGTTCTGGAAGAAGCACCCGGCCCTGCAATTGACGCGGAAACCCGCGCGCGCATCGGGCAGACCTGTGCTGACGCAGTCGCGCGGATCGGCTATCGTGGTGCGGGCACCATCGAGTTTCTGTATGAAAACGGTGAATTCTATTTCATCGAGATGAACACACGCCTGCAGGTTGAACACCCGGTGACGGAAGCGATCTTCGGCGTCGATCTGGTGCGCGAGCAAATCCGTGTCGCCGCAGGCCAGCCGCTATCCTTCACGCAAGACGATCTGGTGTTGAATGGCCATGCCATCGAAGTGCGCATCAATGCCGAAAAGCTGCCGAATTTCACCCCTTGTCCGGGCCGGGTCGAGACTTACCACGCGCCGGGGGGATTGGGTGTGCGTATGGATAGCGCGCTTTATTCCGGCTATTCGATCCCGCCCTATTACGACAGTCTGATCGCCAAACTGATCGTGCATGGTCGTGATCGCCCTGAAGCGCTTGCACGGCTCAACCGTGCCCTGGGTGAGCTGATCATTGACGGTGTGGACAGTTCCGTGCCGCTGTTTCGCGCGCTTCTGGCCGAACCGGATGTCCAGACCGGTAATTATGACATTCACTGGCTGGAATCCTTCCTTGCCAAAGCCCTGAACGACTGACCGCGTTACCGCTTTCAGTCTTGCAAAAATATCCTCGGGGGTGAATTGGGCACAGCCCAAGAGGGGGCAGACAGCCCCCTTTTCGCCGCTGGTCCACAGGTCATCACATCAGGAATATGCCTGCGCCCAGCGCCGCAAGAGATCCTGTTGCAATCCGCGCGCTTGGCGCGCCCAGGCGGCTGTACCATCAGGCCGGTCCAGATCCTGCCCGACAACGCGTGCGCGGCGTGCCAGATCGGCTGAACAGATCGCAAAGGCCAGATCGCGCCCGCCCGGTGCGGACACATAGCCCCCAAGGGCCGAAACGAAATACAAGGTGCCGGTCTTGGCGCGCACATCCAGCCCCGGATTGGCAATGATATTGCCGTTGCTGTCGCGGAAGGGATGTTCGCGCAGGATCGCGCGCAAGGTGCCGTCGCTGGCCGCAGCGCGGAACATATTGGCCAGATCACCCACTGACACCCGCGAATTAGCCCCCAAACCCGAATGATCGACCAGCCGTGCCGTTGACATGCCATAGCGTGTGCGCGCCCAGTCTGACATCGCAGCCCCAGAGGCCGCCAGACTGGACGGCCGCCCGCTGCGCGCGGCTGTGGCGGTCATGCCCACGGCCTCGGCGCTGATATTGGTCGAAAAACGCAGCAAGTCACGTAGCACGTCCTGCAAGGCTTGCGAGCGATGCGTCACCAGATCCTGCCCTGATGGCGCGCTGCGTGTCACTTCGGGCGCGGGCAGCGTTATGCCCTGACCCGCAGCCAGCACACGAAACACATCGCCCGCGTATAGTTCAGGGTGGCGCACAGGTAGCCAGCGCGAGCCGGTATTCCCCAATGCGCTACGGGCCACACTCCAATCATCATATGTGGCGGTACGGCGGTAGCCGTAAAGCGGGGCAGCACGGTTGGCGACCTGCATCCGCGCCATATTGACCGCGGGCCGATGCCGGTTTGAGCGCCCGTCCATCGTCACAGTGTAGTCATTGCCCGCGCGCCGCCACTCGAAATGCACACGGTTGAAATTCAGGTTCAACCCGGACACGGACGGGTTATAGCCCGCCTGAACGGATTGATCATCTGCGATTTCTTCCGTGAAGGGCAAAGCCCCCCCCCAGACCAGGAACCGCCCCGTGACCTGCCGCACACCTGCACGTGCCAGATCCACAGCCATCCCGGCCAGCATATCGGTTTCCAGCGTCGGGTCGCCGCCGCCCGCCAACACCAGATCCCCGCGCAGCACCCCATCGCTCACAGGCCCGGTCGCAACAAGCCGCGTGCGGAACTGATAGCCCGCGCCCAATGCCTCTAGCGCATAAAGTGCAGTGATCGCCTTCGCCACGCTGGCTGGCGGCAGCGGCGTATTGGCACCCTGACCTTCGAGCAGGTTGCCAGAGCGCATATCCAGTACAGCAAAAGACAGATCACCGCCCAGCCCAGCACGCGACACGATCCCTTCAACGGGCTGCGCAGGTTTAAGCTGTGGACGTAAAGAGCGTTCAGGCGCGCTGGCGCAGGCTGGCATCGCGGCAAGCGCGGAACCACACAGGAGCAGATTGAGAACCCTGCGCCTATTCATGAAAGTCTTGCTCACCCTGTCAGCCTTCGCCACTCACCGATGCAACCACCAAACTGAACCCGCAATGTGCAATCCGGGTCGAGAACATTAACGCTATTTTCCATTAAGCTTGCAAGTTTTTCACAGCGAATCCGCAATGAAAACACTGTGTTTCGAATTATGCATCAGTGCTCTTGCACATCTGACGGCACCCAGCACGACTGCGCGCGCAACCGAGTGGACGAAATATCGCGCATGGGCAGCATAAGAAAGCACCACGCCGGGGCCGTCCGTCCAGCAAGCGTTGCGGCAGCACGCTCTGGCAATCGCGCCTCCGCCAGACTGCGCGCGGCAACGGAATGAAGCGCGCCGCGTTGCTGACCCGGACGCGCGACCACCGCCATGGGGAATGTTGTGGCGATCTTGCGCCAGCTTTCCCAGCGGTGAAAGCCGGCCAGATTGTCAGCACCCATGATCCAGACGAAATCGCGCTGCGGGTAAAGATGGGCAATCATGGACAGCGTATCGGCGCTGTAAGTCGTGCCGAGCCGCGCTTCAAGCGGGGTCACTTGCACGCGCGGGTGCTGCATCAGCGCGTGCGCACGCCTCAGGCGGACGTCCAGCGGTGCGGGGCCATGGGCTTTCAGCGGATTGCCGGGGGTGACAAGCCACCAGATCTGATCGAGGCGCAGGCGGCGCAGCGCGTGTCGTGTGACATGCACATGCCCATCATGTGCCGGATCGAATGACCCGCCGAACAGGCCGATCCGTGCGCCTTTCGGTGCAGATGGCAGGGCATGACGCGGCAGAACTGGCACGGCGGGCTGACCTTTTCGTGAACCCTTCAGACAAGGGCAGCAGTTACGCCTGAGGCACGGATTTGGCAAGGTCTGGCGGGCGCGGGAGATGGTACCGCCTCCCCGGCTTGAACGGGGGACCTCTGGATCCACAATCCAGCGCTCTAACCAACTGAGCTAAGGCGGCACTGCGGGCGATTTAACGCCCTGTTCCGGCGAATGCAAGAGGGCGTATGCTTGAATGTCGCAGCCTTTGACCGTAACGCAGGGGCTTGGACGTGACAAACACAACGGAGCGGTGAAATGGGGATCAATTCTGAAAGCGATATGTCGGCCAATCTTCAGATTGGCCCCACCACATTGGGCATGGTGCGCATTTATGTCGCCGGTGAGGGCGTCGATCTGCCGCTGGATTTCGACCCGGACGAAGCCGATGAAATCGCCGAGGAACTGCGCGCAGCCGCGCAGTCAGCACGCAAGATGGCGCAATCTGGCAAAGACAAGCCCCGATGAAGGGGCCGCGCGCGGATCAGATCAACATGATCCGCGCCATACGGGTTTCCGCAACATAATTGCAGCGCACTTCGATTTCCGCACCAGAGCGCCGCACGCGAAGCATCACATCGCGCGCCGCTTCGCCGCTATTTCCGCTCACAGAACGCGAGCCTACAACGCCAACCACATCCAGCCCGCGTTCGCGTCCTGCTGCCATGCAGGCCTGTTCTGCACCAGAAGCGCCTGGGTCGCCGCTGCCCGGTAGCGGGGCCTGTGATTCGCTAGCCACCGGCGGTGGCGCCGCTGGTGTGGCACGCGGGGCCATTCCCATCGGCGCCATGCTACAGCCCGCAATCAGAAGAACCGACGCGAGTGCCAAACCGATGCGCGCTTGCGCGATTCCCGTCAGATTGAAGTGCATAGCGAAGTATTCTCCTTTTCGACACGTCCCTGCCGGGGCGCTATCTGCGTGCTTAGGCCCGCACATGCCCCGCTGCTTCTGGCCGAGACGCCAGCAAATCACGAGCCGCCGCACGGGCGGCATCAGATATCGTATCACCCGACAGCATTCTTGCAATCTCTTCAATGCGCTGATCGGCGGAAAGCGGCACAACACGCGATAGTGTGATATCATCCACCACGTCTTTTTCGACCCGCCAATGGTGCTGGCCAAGGGCAGCGACTTGCGGAGAATGGGTCACGACCAGAACCTGCGCACCCTCTGCCAGCGCATGCAACCTGCGTCCCACTGCATCGGCCGTGGCTCCGCCCACACCGCGGTCGATTTCGTCAAAAATCATCGTGACGCCCGACATGCCGCGCGCTAAGCAGACTTTCAGCGCCAGCAGGAAGCGGGACAATTCCCCGCCAGAGGCGATCCGCGACAACGCGCCAGACGGTGCGCCGGGATTGGTGGCCACCTCAAAACTGACGGAATCGCGCCCCTCCGGGCCGGGCTCGCCATCTGCAATGATCGTGCGAAAAACCGCGCGCTCCATTTTCAGCGGGGCCAGTTCCTGCGCCATCTCGGCATCCAGACGCGCACCGGCTGCCTGCCGCGTGGCATTCAGGCGCGCAGCGAGATCATCATATGCGGTCCGCGCCTCTGCTTCGGCACGCGCAAGCGCATCGAGACTGCGCGCGCCATTGTCCAGCCGATCCAGCCGCGCGCGGAAATCCTGCGCCAATTCTGCCAGATCATCGGGTTGGCAGCCATGTTTCCGAGCAAGGCCGCGTAGCGCAAAAAGACGATCCTCAACCTGTTCCAGTTCGCCCGGTGCCACGTTCAGGGTCTCGATGGCCGATTCGACACCCTGCTGCGCTTCGCCCAGCGCATCGAGCGCACGCGACAACGCTTCGAGTGGGGAGTCCAGTGCACCCTCGAAGCCGTCTGCGGCCCCTTCCAGCCAACGCGCCGCATCCGCCAGCAGACGTTCCGCGCCATCTTCGGACAGCGCAGCATGCGCACGGGCGACATCTGCGCGCAATCGCTCTGCCGCCTGCATCCGGCGGCGACGCGCATCCAGTGCATCTGCTTCGCCCGGCTCTGGCGCCAGATCGTCCAGTTCGTGCACGGCATGACGCAGAAATTCTTCTTCGGCCTGCATTTCCTGCAAACGGGTCGCTTCCTCCAGATGCGCCTTGCGCGCCTGCCGCAATGCGCGCCACGCTGCGCGGCCCGCGTCCAGAAGCTGCGGATCCACGCCATAAGCATCCAGCAACAGCCTGTGCCCGCGCGGGTTCAGCAAACCGCGATCATCCTGCTGGCCATGCAATTCAACCAGCGTATCCGACAGGGCACGCAGCAACTCGCCAGAGGCCCGGCGATCATTGATCCATGCAGTCTTGCGCCCATCCCGGCTGTTCACACGTCGCAAGAGCACCGTGTCAGTTTCGGAAAAGCCCGCCTCTGCAAGAACAGCCTGTGCCGGGTGATCCTTACCAAGGGCAAATTCTGCCACAACTTCGCCCTGATCGGCCCCTTGCCGCACCAGATCAGCGCGCCCGCGCCAGCCCAGAACAAAGCCAAGCGCGTCGAGCAAAATCGACTTGCCCGCGCCCGTTTCCCCGGTCAGCACATTAAGACCAGGCTGGAAGCGCAGCTCCAGCCTGTCGATGATCAACACATCGCGAATATCGAGTGACAAGAGCATTGATACGCTCAGCCCCTTGCCCGGAAACTGGCTTTAGATCCAATCACCACGCACGGCCTGACGATAGATCATGCGTAACCAGCTTTCGCCACGCGCTTCAGGCTGCAAGCCCTGTCCACTCAGCAGCGAAAAGGTGTCCTGATAGAAGGGATTCGCCTCGAAGTTATATCCAAGGATTGCAGCCGCTGTCTGCGCTTCATCACGAAGACCCAGTGACATGTAGGATTCGACCAGGCGGTGCAGCGCTTCGGGCGTGTGGGTCGAGGTCTGGAAGTCCTCGACAACAACGCGGAACCGATTGATCGCGGCGTTGAAGTTCCCGCGCCTCAGGTAGTAGCGCCCGATCTCCATTTCCTTGGCGGCCAGATGGTCAAAGGCCAGTTCGAACTTCAGGATCGCTGAGCGCGCATAATCGCTGTCGGGATAGTCTTCGATCAGGCGGCGCAGATGCTGGAGAGCCTGAAAAGTCAGGCCCTGATCGCGTCCGACTTCATCGACCTGATCATAGAAGGACAATGCCAGAAGATAGGCTGCGTAGGGTGCATCCTCATCATTGGGGTAAGTGTCCAGAAAGCGCTGCGCAGCAGCGCGACTGTCTTCATATTCGCGCGCCTTGTGATGCGCATAGGCCTGCATGATCAACGCGCGACGCGACCATTGCGTGTATGGATAAAGCCGCTCGATTTCCTGAAAATACCGCAATGACGTCGTGCTGCGACGCGAGGTTTCCAGCTCATATTCGCCGCGCTGAAAAATCTCTTCCGCCGAGAAGCTGGCCAGCGACTCATCTGGTGCGCTGTTGCGGTTGCAGGCTGAAAGAGCTGCGACACAGCCCATGACAAGGCCTAAACGCCTGATCCCAGCCTTTGAAATCATGTCCTGCCACCCCATCATAATAAAGTCTTGTCGATCTGTTAGCACATAAAAAACGTGGGCGCAAAACGCCTTTTACCATTTCGTCGAGGCGGGTGTCGCCGCCGACTTCAGGCTGAAAGCGACAGATCAGAGAACGAAATGCCAGATCCCGGCAGGCGTTTACGCGCTGATCCGTCAAGCGTGATGATCTCATAGGCGTCAGAGGTCGCAAAAAGCTTCTGCAACAGTCGCCCTGTCAGCGCATGGCCCGCGCGCACGCCCTCGTAGCGCGCCAGCATCGGCAAACCTGCGACATACAGATCGCCCATAGCATCCAGCATCTTGTGGCGCACAGGCTCATCAGCGCGGCGCAATCCGCCAGGGCTGAGAATTTCGCCCTCATGGAACACCACCGCATTGTCGAGCGTCCCCCCCAGTGCCAGCCCTGCCGCTTGCATCCGCTCGACATCACGGCGCAGGCAGAACGTACGGCAATCGCTCAATTCACGCAGAAAGGCGCCGTTGCACATGGCCAGTTTCCGGCTCTGATGACCGATGGCCGGTTCCGCGAAATCGATCTCGAAAGCCAGTTCCAGCTGCCCTGCCGGAAACAGGCTGGCCCGTGCCCCATCCTTTTCAACCGACACTGGTTTGAGGACGCGTACAGCCGTCAGCGGAGCGTCCAGTGGCTTGATTCCGGCACGCAGCAATTTGGTCACGAAGGGTGCAGCGCTACCGTCAAGGATGGGCACTTCTTCAGCATCCAGTTCAATGATGATATTGTGAACACCGCAGCCATGCAGAGCGGCCAGCAAATGCTCAATCGTCGAAACGCGCACACCATGCGCGTTCTGCAAGACTGTGCAAAGGGATGCTTCGACCCATGCAGCCGGGCTTACATGGATATCCTGCACCGCCGCATCCATGTCCACCCGCCGGAAGACCAGTCCTGTGTCAACACCCGCAGGACGCAGCCGCAAACGTACGGGCTTACCGCTGTGTAAGCCAGTCCCGGTGATGGATACGCTGGTTGCGATTGTGTTTTGCATCTTCTACCGTTTCTGCTGCTCTTGTTTTGCGGCAGAATAAGGGCAAAGCACCGTCAAGTTGCAACTCACAGATTGTGACCCAATGTAACACTTATCCGTCTCGGCGGCGAAAAGGCGCGCAAGCGGGGCATCGGGCCTTGCAGGTGCCGATCATCGCTGATCGCCACGAATGTCACGAATGTCACGAAAATTGCGCTTCTGGCGATCAGTCCAGTTCACATTCAGTCGGCTGCCATCTTCTGTGGGATGCTCGGCATCAACGACACCTTCCGCATAGAGCCATGCGCGTGCGCGCCCTTCGGAGAAGCGCAACTCCACCTCTTCGGCAAAGCGGGTATCATCGAGCAATTCCGTCATGGCGACAAACAGGGTCTCCAGCCCCTGCCCTGTGACGGATGAGCCGATAAAGACCTTCTCCTCACTCTCGGCGCGGGCTGTGAAGCCCGTTTGCTGCGCATCATCGAGCAGGTCCGCCTTATTCCAGAATTCGATCTGGTTGCTTGTCTCGTCAACACCCAGATCGGCCAGAATAGCGCGGACATTGCGCGCCTGTTCTTCGGTTTCGGGATGCGCGATGTCGCGCACATGGATGATCAGATCCGCTTCCAGCACTTCCTCAAGTGTGGCGCGGAACGCTGCAACAAGCTGCGTCGGCAAGTCCGAAATGAAACCCACCGTGTCCGACAGGATCACATCCTTGCCCGTCGGTAGCGTGACCGCGCGCATCGTCGGATCCAGCGTGGCAAAGAGCATGTCTTTCGCAAAGACCTCGGCCCCGGTCAGGCGATTGAACAATGTCGACTTGCCCGCATTCGTGTATCCGACCAGCGCCACCACGGGAAACGGCACCTTGCGCCGCGCGGCGCGGTGCAATTCGCGCGTCTTGACCACTTTTGACAATTGCCTGCGCAGACGCACCATCTGCGTATCAATCGCGCGGCGGTCTGCCTCGATCTGGGTCTCACCCGGCCCGCCGACGAAGCCCAGACCACCGCGCTGGCGCTCAAGATGGGTCCATGCGCGCACCAACCGGGTGCGTTGATAGCTGAGTGCGGCCAGTTCGACCTGTAACACGCCTTCGCGGGTGCGCGCACGGTCTGCGAAAATCTCGAGAATCAGGCCCGTGCGGTCCAGGAGCTTGACCTTCCAGGCCCGTTCCAGATTGCGTTGCTGCACAGGCGTCACAGGCCCGTCGATCAGCACCAGTTCGATCTCTGACTCCGAAATCAGCGTGCCCAGTTCTTCAACCTTGCCAGACCCGAACAGCATGCCGGGATGCGCTTTGGGAAGCCGTATTACCCGCCCGTCAACCACTTCGAGTCCGGGTAGGGCATGCGCCAGCGACACCGCTTCGGCCAGAGCCAGATCGGGGTCACGCGGGTGATACTGGGCCTTGATATCAGGATGCAGAACAAGCGCACGGGTCGGGCCCGCGCCTTCTTCACCACCTGCGGCGGACCGTTGCGTATCGTTCTGCGCGATCAGCTTTCGCCCTCATACAGCGAAATGGGCTGACCCGGCATGATGGTCGAAATCGCATGCTTGTAGACAAGCTGGCTTTGCCCATCGCGGCGCAACAACACGCAAAAATTGTCAAACCATGTGATCACGCCCTGAAGCTTGACGCCATTGATCAGAAACACGGTCACGGGAACCTTGTTCTTGCGAACATGATTCAGAAATGCATCTTGCAGATTTTGTTTGTCATTGGCCATGCGTTTGCCTTTTTTTGCGGGCGTGTTTGATTTACGCAGGAAGCCTGATCTCCCTATGGTGGTAGTATGGAGCGGGAATCAGGAAACTTCCAGCCCTGAAAATGCATAAATCATGGTGTCGGCGTAATTTTATGTCCCGCCTCTGGGGCCTAGTTGCGCCAGAAAACCGACAGCAGCAACAGCAATTCAAGCCGCCCAAGGATCATACCAAAGGCGAGGATGGCCTTCGCGCCATCCCCCAGCGCGGACCAGCTCAGCGGTTCCGGCCCGGTCATCTGCGCCACTGGCCCTGTTGTCGTCAGCGCGGCAGTCGCATAGATCAACGCATCTTCCATCGTGACGCCCGTGATCGTCAGGGCTGCCATCAGCGCAGTCAGCGTCAGGATGAAGATCATCAGAAAAAGCCAGGCCGAAAAAGCGCCATCGCGGCGCAGGTTGCGCAACCTTTCGCCATCGCCACCGATACTGTCGGGATAGACCAGCTTGTCCACTTCTCGCCGTGCCTGCCAGAACAGCGCGAAAACACGCATTAGCTTCAGCCCGCCCGCCGTGGTCGCAACACCACCGCCACAGATCGCCAGTGCCAACAGCACGATCCCGGCTGCGCCGAAATAGACCCCTTCGGCAGAGCGCCCGACTTCGCTGACAAAACCCGTGGTTGTCAGAAATGACAGGCTGGTAAATACGATACCCCATAACTCTGCCAGACGCGGTATCAAAGCCGGATCAAGTGGCGAAAGCATAGCGCGCGCACCCAGTACGATCAGCAACAGCACCATCAGCGCCAGCGCCAACAACAGTTCCGGGTCATGGCGCGCGCGCCGTTCGCCCTGCCGAATGGCCTGCGCGCCTGGCCAGAACCGGCGGCTGAGCGCAAACACCAGAAAGCCCGCAATCAGCAGTTCAGCCGCGAAGCCACCCAAGGCGCCATTCGGCACGATGCCTGATGTTGACAGCGTGGACATGGCGATTATCAGCGCAATCAAGGGCGGGTTTCCCGCCATGGACAAAGCGACCCACAATACCAGCGTAAGTCCGACATAGACCGGCGCGATCAACCCGAATTGCTGAACCATGCGCTGCAGGCTCTTGTCCGAATACTCTGCATCAACGCGCATTGACTTGCGCGCCGCCGTCCATGCTGGTGTATCTGGTCTGGCGGCATTGTCAGTGTTGAACAACTCGAAGCCACCCAACCGCAGTGGCGCCAAAAGCGCCAGTACTGTGACCAAAAGGAACAACCCGCCCCCCCAGGCCACGATCGCGCGCCACAGGTTCAGTGCGCGCGAGACCTCGCCGTCCAGCAGGCTCGCGCCGGTGGTGGTAAAGGCTGAAAGCATCTCAAACCACGCATGGAAAAAGCTCATCCCCGGTACTATTTCGGTCAGGGGAATGGCCATCAGCGCAGGCAAAAGCAGATAAGCCAGCGTCAGGTAATAGAACGGATGCGAAAACTGCCCACGGCGCCCGGCACTTGCCCGATTGGCCAGATGCACCAGTCCCGCGATACTGCCCAACAGCGCCGACGAATACATGAACGCCCGCGCCAGAGCCTGTTCGCGCAGGGTGAAACCCACGGCCGCAGGCAAAAGCATGGCCAATGCCGTGGCTGCGATCATTGCCGCGAGGATCACTGTTCCGTTGGATCTGCGCTCCATGCCCTCACTCCAAGACCGCCAGACAGCGCGTGTATTCAGAAAAACTCGACCGCGACTTGCAGCAATTCATCGACCTTGGCCACGTCTCCGGTCAGTGAAAAGATCACCACCAGATCTCCCTCACGCAGCACAATATCGCCATTCGGGCGCAGGAATTCGCCCTTGCGCGCGATGCCGATCAGCAGCGCGCCTTCGGGGAATTCGATATCGCGTACACGCAGGTTCGACAGTTTCGATGTACTCAAGACCTGCGCCTCAATCACCTCGGCCTCGCGGTCGCCCAGCAGATAAACCGAGCGCACCCGCCCATGCCGGACATGGCGCAGAATCGATGAGACTGTCAGCGCGCGCGGGTTGATATGCGCGTCAATGCCCATCGCGCCCGCCATTGATACAAGGCCAGGGTCGTTGATCAGCGAGATTGCGAGTTTTGCCCCCAGCGACTTGGTGCGAACAGCAGCAAGCAAATTGGTGCGATCGTCATCAGTCAACAGCAACACAGCATCTGTCTTGCGGATACCTGCTTCATCCAGAAGGTTGGAATCCATCCCGTCGCCATGCAGCACGATCGAGCGCACCAGCGCGTCGGCGGCCACTTCCGCGCGGCCACGGTCACGCTCGATCACCTTGACACGCACCCGATCGGGCTGGTTTTCCAGTGTGCGCGCCACGGACAGCCCGACATTGCCGCCACCAATGATCAGAACACGCTCCTGGCGCGTGGGGGTCTTGCCGAATACTTCAAAAGCGCGCGCGACATCGCGGGCATCCACAAGAATATAAATGCTGTCGCCCGCGAAAAGCTGATCTTCTGCTTCTGGTGCAAAAAGCCGTTTGCCACGCCGCACGCCAGCAACCATGACCCGCAAACTTGGAAAAAGGTCCGACAGCTGGCGCAGCGACGTGTTGAGCACAGCGCAACGCTCATCCAGCGTCAGGCCGATCAGCAGGGCCTTGCCCTGAAAAAATTCATGGACATCAAAGGCTTCAGGATAGGCCACACGCTTGAGCGCGGCCTGAGACACTTCGCGTTCCGGGCTGATGATCACATCAATCGGCATATGTTCGCGCCGAAACAGGTCAGAATAGCGCGGATCGAGATAAGATTGCTCACGCAGGCGGGCAATCTTGCGGGTCACGCCAAAGACCGAATGTGCCACCTGACAGGTCACCATGTTCACTTCGTCCGAATAGGTCGCCGCGATCACCATATCGGCATCCTTCGCGCCCGCCTGTTCCAGAACAGTCGGATAGCTGGCAAAACCCACCACGCCCTGAACATCCAGCGCATCGGTTGCGCGGCGCACCAGTTCGGGCTGGCTGTCAACGATGGTCACGTCATTGCGCTCGCTCGCCAGATGGCGGGCAATCTGCCATCCTACCTGCCCGGCCCCGCAGACAATCACCTTCATGGCGCAATGCTCCTCATCTGTGCCAGCGATCTGTCATTGTCCTGACAGCCCGACGCGCCAAGTGCAAGCTGTGACCTGACCGCCCTGCCCTAGCCCTTCATTTCCGAGAGCTTGGCCGTGTTTACGCCCAAGGATTTCAGCTTGCGATGCAGCGCGGAGCGTTCCATGCCCACAAAAGTTGCCGTCCGCGAAATGTTACCACCAAAGCGCTTGATTTGTGACAGCAGATATTCACGTTCGAACAATTCACGCGCTTCGCGCAGTGGCAGGGTTGTCAGCGTGCCCGACAAAACCACCTGCGCTTCTTCAACCTCGGCACCCGGCGCGGGGTCTGTCTGAAGGTCACGGATCTCAATGGGGCGGCCAGCCTCGCCAAGGATCATCACGCGTTCGATCATATTGCGCAACTGGCGGATATTGCCGGGCCAGCGCATTGTCTGCAGATGCGCGCGCGCGGCTTCCGATAATGTCCGTTTCGCAAGACCCTGCGTGCGGTGCAGATCATCAAGGAAATGATCCGCCAGCAGCGGGATATCCTCGCGCCGCTCTTCCAGCCCCGGCACGGCAATCGGCACCACGCTGAGACGGTCGAACAATTCCTGCCGGAACAGCCCCTCGCGCACCCGTTCGGCCAGATCCTGTGTGGTGGCACTCATCACCCGCAGATCGACACGCACCTTGTCTGAGCCGCCAACCCGCGTGAACTGCTGTTCAACCAGCACACGCAGGATTTTTGACTGCGTGCCCATGGGCATGTCGGCCACTTCATCGAGGTAAACCACCCCCCCATGCGCCTGTTCCAAAAGCCCCTGCTCGACCCCGCGTTCTGCGCTTTCGCGCCCGAAAAGCACATCCTCCATGCGTTCCGGCTCGATCATTGCGGCAGAGACACACACGAACGGACCGGATGCGCGATCAGAGTTTTCATGAACAAACCGCGCGGCCGCTTCCTTGCCACAGCCCGCTGGCCCCGTGAACATGATCCGCGCATTGGAATTGGTAACTTTTTCCAGTTGCGCGCACATGGTACGAAACGCATGACTGTCGCCCAGCATCTGCGCGCTGGTGGTGTCGCGCTTGCGCAATGCCTGATTTTCCCGCCGCAGTTTCGATGCCTCCATCGCGCGGCTGATCACGACCATCAGTTTGTCGATATTAAACGGCTTTTCAATGAAATCATAGGCGCCTTGCTTGATCGCCGCGACCGCGATTTCAACATTTCCGTGGCCGGAAATGATGACAATGGGAATATCCGGGTTGGACCTTTTGACCGTCATCAGAATGTCGATCCCATCCATCTTGCTGTCTTTCAGCCAGATATCGAGGATCATCAAGGCCGGTGGGTTGGCGTTGACTTCAGCCATGGCATCGTCGGAATTGGCGGCGCGACGCGTGGCGAAGCCTTCATCTTCCAGGAT
The DNA here is from genome assembly GCA_007117255.1 of Natronohydrobacter sp. Classification (GTDB taxonomy): domain Bacteria; phylum Pseudomonadota; class Alphaproteobacteria; order Rhodobacterales; family Rhodobacteraceae; genus Roseinatronobacter. The sequence goes on from SKGU01000031.1 coordinate 21,249, forward strand.
TTCCGAGATCAGTTCGCGGATATCGCGTTCATCATCCACAATCAGAATGTCACTCATGCTGCGTCACCTGTCAATTTGCTCATTGCGTTCTCGAATTCACCTTGTGGTGCCAGATTGGGCAAGCGGATCACCGCCATAGCCCCTACATGATCATCACCGTCAAAGATCGGCGCGTCTTCCAGCCGCAAACTGCCGCCATGTTCCTCGATGATCTTGCGCACGATGGATAGGCCCAGCCCGGTGCCTTCGCTGCGGGTCGTGACATAAGGCTCGAACAGACGCGCGCGATCTTCGGGCAGACCGATGCCATTATCCGCAATCGTGATGCGCAGATCATCCGCACTGGCTTCGAACCGGATCCGGATTTCCGGCACCAGACCATCAC
>SKGU01000228.1 GCA_007117255.1 Natronohydrobacter sp.
GCGGCATGATTTCCGGCACAGTGAAATCCGCGATTGGTTTGGGCAACCTGCTCTGGATGGGCATTGGCGATACGATCCGCGTGTCGCTGTCGGCTGATCCGGTCGAGGAAGTGAAGATCGGTTATGAGATCCTGAAATCTCTGGGGTTGCGGCATCGGGGCGTGAATATCATTTCCTGCCCGTCCTGCGCGCGGCAGGGCTTTGATGTGATCAAGACGGTCTCAATCCTTGAAGAACGGCTGGCCCATATCAAAACGCCGATGAGCCTCTCGATCATTGGCTGCGTGGTCAACGGGCCGGGCGAGGCGCTGATGACGGATGTGGGCTTCACTGGCGGCGGGGCCGGGTCGGGCATGGTCTATCTGGCAGGCAAGCAAAGCCACAAGCTGTCCAATGAGCAGATGGTCGAGCATATTGTCGAGCAGGTCGAACGCCGGGCCGCCGAGATCGAGGCCGCGACCCCGAAGGCTGCGGAATAACGCCAGCGTTTCATCTTGCCTAAAATACTCCGGGGGGAGTCGCGCTTGCGCGACGGGGGGCAGCGCCCCCCGCCCTGTCAGTCGGACATTTCCGCCAGAAGCTGCGCATTGCCGCCTGATGCCGTGGTATCAACGCACAGATGGCGCTCCAGCAGGGCATGGCCCGCATCCGGCATATCTGTGATCAGGGGCAGGATCGGACCTTCGCGCAGGCTTAGTGCTGTGGCAATCTCGCGCGCCTGATCCTCTGCCCCCCAGAACAGAATGCCGGAAAACCCGCTCAGGCTGTTCAGATCGTCGGGGATGCCGTCCAGCATGACAGCCTGCCCGCCAAGTGCGGTGATGGCTTCATGTTGCGCGCGTGCTGCCGTCAGACCGGGGCCAAGGCATAGAAGCGGTGCGCGGGCCACACTGCGCAGGCGGTTCGATTCGCCTGTCGGGCCCGGCATTTCCTGGGTCGAGTGGGCTTTGGGGCCAAGTGCTTTATCCAGTTCCGTCGCCGCCTGTTCTGTTGGTATGCTTGGGGCGGTGTCTTTTATGCAATGTGGCGCGGGCTGCGCAGTGAAGCGATGCAGGTAGCGCGGCCCGCCTGCTTTTGGGCCTGTGCCGGACAGCCCCTCGCCGCCAAAGGGTTGGCTGCCGACAATCGCGCCGATCTGGTTGCGGTTGACATAGACATTGCCGACATGGATGCGGTCCACGACGTGCTGAACCCGCCCGTCGATGCGGGTATGCAAGCCAAATGTCAGGCCGTAGCCGGTGGCATTAACCGCATCGATCACGCGGTCCAGATCACCTGCCTTGAAGGTCGCCAGATGCAAGACAGGGCCAAAAATTTCGCGCTTCATCGCCTTGATGCCCGGAACAGACAGCACTGTCGGCGGGATGAAAAAGCCTGCTGGTGGGACAGGGCGTTCATGCAGGATTCGTCCCTCATCGCGCGCGGTCGCGATATACTCGGCGATCTGGTCGCGTGCCTCTGTGTCGATCACCGGGCCGATATCGGTGGCATAATCCCACGGGTTGCCAAGGCGCAACTCATCCATCGCGCCGAACAGCATTCTCTGGAATTCTTCAGCGATATCTTCCTGCACATAGAGACACCGCAGCGCCGAGCAGCGTTGTCCGGCTGACTGGAAGCTGGAGGCGAGGATATCGCGCACGGCCTGTTCGGGCAGGGCGGTGCTGTCCACGATCATGGCATTCAGCCCGCCGGTTTCGGCGATCAGCGGCGCGCCGGGGGCAAGGTGCTTTGCCATGGCGCGGCGGATGATCAGGGCCGTTTCAGTTGAGCCAGTGAAGGCCACACCATTGATGCGTGGATCAGAGGTCAGCTTCGCGCCCACGGTTGCGCCGTCACCGGGCAGAAGCTGCAAGACTTCGCGCGGGACACCGGCTTCGTGCAGCAATTGGGTGGCCAGATGCGCGATGATGGGCGTTTGTTCAGCAGGTTTGGCCAGCACGCCATTGCCTGCTGCCAGCGCGCCCGCGATCTGGCCTGTGAAAATCGCCAGTGGGAAATTCCATGGGCTGATGCAGGCAAACAGCCCGCGTGCGGGCGCATCCAGCCCGGCGGCCTGCTGGGCATAGTAATGCAGGAAATCCACGGCTTCGCGCAATTCACCGACAGCATCGAGCGGGGTTTTGCCCGCTTCACGCGACAGAATCGCAAAGATCTCGCCGAAATGCGCTTCATAGAGATCGGCAGCGCGTTTGAGGATGCGGGCGCGTTCCTCGACCGGGGCCGCCCATGCTGTCGCGGCGGCAAGGGCTGTGTCTACATCCTCTGGCGCGGCTTGGGTTACTTCGCCCAAAAGGTCCGAGCGGTCCGCTGGGTTGATGGCATTATAGCGCGTCTTGCCTTGCGCGGTGCCCGCAAGGATTGGCCCTGTGCGATAGCTTTTGCCCCGAAACGGATCGCGCGCCGCGTCAATCTCGTCAAGATCGCGCTGGTCTGTCAGATCCCAGCCGCGCGCATTGCCGCGTTCTGGCGCGAACAGATCCGGGCCGCGCGCAATCTTGGGGTTGCTGCCTTCGGGCAGGGCTGCGAGTGCCTTGAACGGGCAGGCCGCGACCTCTTCAGGGGGCACGTCTTCATCTACAATCTGGTTAACGAAGGAGGAATTTGCACCGTTTTCCAGCAAACGCCGCACCAGATAGGCCAGCAAGTCCTTATGTGCACCCACGGGGGCATAGATACGGCAGCGTGTGCCTTCGCCAGTCAGAACCAGATCATGCAGCGCTTCGCCCATCCCGTGCAGGCGCTGGAATTCATAATCCAGCGCGCTGACGCCCATCTCGGATGCCATATGCAGGACGGCTGCGACCGTATGCGCATTATGGGTGGCAAATTGCGGGTAAAGCCGCGCGCGATGGCTCAGCAATTTGCGTGCGCAGGCGATATAGTTCACATCTGTTGCGACCTTCTGGGTCAGGACGGGAAAGCCCCCCAGCCCCAAAACCTGCGCACGTTTGATTTCGGTGTCCCAATAGGCGCCCTTGACCAGACGCACCATCAGCTTGCGGTCCAGCGTCTCGGCCTGTTCTTGCAGCCAGTCGATCACATTGCCCGCACGCGGGCCGTAAGCCTGCACCACAACGCCGAAGCCGTCCCAGCCTTCAAGGGCCGGATCTTTGAGCACTTCACCAATGACTTCCAGCGACAGCGCCAGGCGGTCGGCTTCTTCTGCGTCAATGTTGAAACCCAGCCCCAGGGCGGCGGCCAGACGCGCCAGATCGCGCAGGCGGGGCACCAGCTCGCGCATTACCCGGCCGCGCTGCGCCATCTCGTAGCGCGGATGCAGCGCAGACAGCTTGACCGAAATGCCAGGATTGGTGCGGATGTCATTGCCGCTGGCGCGTGCACCAATGGCGCGGATGGCTTTGGCATAGGCCAAGTGGTAGCGTTTGGCATCCTCCATCGTGCGCGCGGCTTCGCCCAGCATGTCATAAGAATAGGAATAGCCGCGCTTTTCCATGGCCTTGGCGCGGGTCATGGCGGAATCGATGGACTCGCCCAGCACGAATTGGCGGCCCATTTCCTTCATCGCGCGCCCGACAGCGGTGCGGATCACGGGTTCGCCCAGCCGCTTCACCGCGCTGCGCAGCGTTTGCGCCGCGCTTTTGCTGCGGTCGTCCAGCACACGGCCTGTCAGCATCAGCGCCCAAGTCGAGGCATTGACCAGACTGGACGAGGATTTGCCCAGATGCCGCCCCCAGTCGGATGGCGCGATCTTGTCTTCGATCAGATCATCGATGGTTTCCGCATCCGGCACGCGCAACAGCGCTTCGGCCAGACACATCAGCGCGATGCCTTCTTCGGTGGACAGACCGTATTCGGCAAGGAAGACTTCCATCAATCCGGGGGTATCGCTTTTGCGGATGCGGTTGACCAGATCCGTCGCGCGGGTCGCAATCGCGCTGCGCGCGTTGTCATCAAGTGCGGCCCCTTCGATAGCCTGCGTCACGACGCGACTTTCATCGCGTAGGATTTCATGACTGATCGCGACGGGCAGAGCGGTGGCGTGATGGGCCGACATGGCAGAATTCTCCTGCGGAATTTTGATTGATGATCGCAAAGAATCCTGTTGCATGTTACCTTATTTTGCAGTTTTGTCAGGCCTATTCACTGTTTTTCTGAAAGATGGAAGCAAAATGAACCGCGTTAAGCTGGACAGTTTCGACCATGCAATCCTGCGTCATATCGCTGTGAATGGGCGAATGAGCGTGACAGAGCTGTCCGACCGGATCGGGCTGACGAAATCGCCGACGCAGTCGCGGCTGAGACGGCTGGAAGAGCAAGGCGTCATTCTTGGCTACCGTGCACAGATTGATCCGAATCAGATTGATGCCGCGCATATTGCCTTTGTTGAGATCAAGCTGTCAGACACGCGCGAAGCGGCATTGCGGGCGTTCAATGAGGCCGTGCGCACAGTGCCCGAAATCGAGGAATGCCATCTGATTGCAGGTGCGTTCGATTATTTGCTGAAGGTGCGCAGCCGGGATATCGCGTCCTATCGTCAGGTTCTTGCTGAACATATTTCCAGCCTGCCGCATATTACCTCAACCTCAACTCATGTGGTTATGGAAGCTGTCAAGGAAACCGGGGCGCAGCCTGCCTTCTAGGCAGGCGCGTCAGCTCACTGTGCCGGACGTGGGCTTGCAGTCAGAACCGGGATCGGCCCTGCCGTGAGGGTCAACATGTCAGCAGTGCTGAGATCAAAACCAGTTGCGGCCTCCATGGCATCGAGAAAGCGCATTTCGATGTTGCGAAGGTTGGCTGCGCAGGAAAGCCTTGTTGTGCCAAAGTCGCGCAATGCAAGGCGCCCAGCGTCCACTGCGGCAGTACCAACATAGCGGTTGCAGGGGCCACGTCCCGAAATCTGCCCGTCAACGAGTTTGATCGTCAGTTCACTGGTCGCGGCAAGGCTGATCGGCTGCCCAAGCAGGCTGGTGATGCGCCATTCGGTGTCTGACAACAGCCTCAATGGATCGCCGGCACAGCCTTCCGGGGCAACGTCCGTGTCCTGTGCGTCCAGTGTGGCGGTGAACGGATAGGTCAGTCCTGTCCGGGGGCTGCGACAGCGGGTGTTGGTCAGATCAAGCGTCAGCTCTCGGCTGCGCAGTCTGACACTGCCATCACGGCGCGCGCTGATCAGAAGGCCCGTATCCGCAAGCCCGTTTTCCTCGACGCCCGGCACGCTGATCACGGCAGTGCCGCGATCCAGGTCAATGCGCCAACTGTCATCATGCGCTGCGGCGGACAGGGGGAAAAGCGGACGAAACAAGGCCGGTGCGCAGGTCACGTCCGGGGTGTCGGCGTCGACAGAGCCGAGGGTCGCGCGATTATCCCCGAAGGCCAGAATGCTGCCGTCTGAAGATGCATAATGCCCGTTTTGAACCTGAAACTCGGTGGTTGTGCCATCCATCACAACGCTCAAAGCGTTATCGGATCGGGTGATGGCAAGGCGTTGAGTGTTGTCGCAATCCCAGTAATCCGCAAAGCTGACGGCCAGATCCGGGTGCAGGGTGGTCTCGAAGTCAAGGCCGATGCGGCCTTCTACCAACTGCACCGCGCCCTGCGCTGTGATGCGCCCGTTCTCGACCAGCCCGGCCTGCACCGAATGCGTTGCGCGCGGCAGTGGTGGCAAAGCGACGCGCAGGGTCTGGGTGCCGGGGCCAATCGCTTCGCGCAGGGTCAGGCTGGGGGCGCCCAGATCGGTGCGCAATGTCACGACAGCTTCGGCAGGGCCAGAGGCGGGCTTTGACAAAGTCACCACCACTGCGCCATCGCCCCCCTGAGCGAGAGCGGTATTGGTGCTGAGTGCCAAAGCGGCAAGCGGCGCAAGGCGCATGTCGGGCTCCGTCAGCAGCGCGTGGCATCAACATTGCGACCCGATACCCTGCCGGGGCACAGGTGTCGCAGGCTCAGGCGCGTTCGCTGTATTCAAACGTCTCGGTATTGACGACGATATCTTCGTCCTGACCCACGAAAGGTGGCACCAGAACGCGAACACCATTGTCCAGCAGGGCAGGTTTGAAACTATTCGCCGCCGTCTGGCCTTTGACCACTGGCTCGGTTTCAACAACCTTGCAGATGACTTTTTGTGGAAGCGCCACGTTCAGCGCCTCTTCGCCGTAATATTCCACGGTGACGGTCATGCCGTCTTGCAGGAAGGGACGACGATCCCCAAGGATTTCGGAATCCAGCTCGACTTGTTCAAACGTGTCCATATCCATCACGACCAGACGGCCATCGCTCTCATACAGGAACTGCTGGTCTTTTTGTTCGAGCCTGACACGTTCGACCTTGTCATCCGAGCGGAAGCGTTCGTTCAGCTTGCGTCCGTCGCGCAGGTTTTTCATTTCGACCTGAGCGAATGCGCCGCCCTTGCCGGGTTTGACATGCCCGACCTTCACGGCAGCCCAGAGCCCACCATCATGTTCCAGCACATTGCCGGGGCGAATTTCATTACCGTTGATCTTGGGCATGGGAACCTTGTTAAAACCTTGATGTTTTTTCGAGCCTTCCTATA
>SKGU01000385.1 GCA_007117255.1 Natronohydrobacter sp.
AAGTAGCGCGCGATGACCTGAACCAAGGAACATGACAGATGAGCGCGATTGACGGCAAGAAAGACGGGCTGTGGGAGAACATCAAGACGATTGTTTTCGCACTTTTGATCGCTGGCCTGTTTCGCACACTGTTTTTCCAGCCTTTCTGGATTCCATCCGGCTCGATGAAGGAAACGCTTCTGATCGGGGATTTCCTCTTCGTCAACAAGATGGCGTATGGGTATTCGCGCTTTTCGTGCCCCTTCGGCCTTTGCCCCATTAACGGGCGCATTTTCGCGTCCGAGCCAGAGCGTGGTGATATCGTGGTGTTCCGCCATCCCGGCACTGGCGCCGATTACATCAAGCGACTGATCGCGCTTCCGGGTGACCGGGTTCAGATGCGCGATGGCGTGTTGTATCTGAATGACGAAGCTGTCCCGCGCGAGCCAGCGGGTGATTTCATTGAAACCTACGAGCGTCAGGGCAGCGCCGGGCAGTTCCCGCGCTGTGAAAACGCGCCGGTGGGGCAGGGTGGCGAATGCCGCAAATCGCGCGAGATCGAAACCCTGCCCAATGGGGTCAGCTACCCAGTGCTGAACATCCTCGACAATGGTGCAGGCGACAACACGCCGGTGTTCACGGTGCCTGATGGGCATTTCTTCTTCATGGGTGACAATCGTGACAATTCGCTTGATAGCCGCATGCCGCGTCAGGTCGGCGGGGTCGGCATGGTGCCATTCGACCATCTGATCGGTCGCGCGCGCCATGTGGTGTTTTCCGCCGAAGGCCGTTCACTATTCTTCTTCTGGACATGGCGGAGTGATCGCTTCTTCGCGAGGCTGCCGTGAAAATCTCAGGCGAGGTGAAAGCCTTTGCTGCACGTCTGGGTCATGACTTTGCGCGCCCGGAGCTTTTGCACCGGGCGCTGACACATCCGTCCATGTCTTCGCCCACGCGGCCCGATAACCAGCGGCTTGAATTTCTGGGCGACCGGGTGCTGGGACTGGTGATGGCCGAAGCGCTTCTGCACGCAGACAAAACTGCCTCCGAGGGCCAGCTTGCGCCGCGTTTCAACGCGCTGGTGCGCAAGGAAGCCTGCGCCGATGTGGCGCGCGCGCTGGATTTGGGCGCGGCCCTGCGATTGGGGCGGTCCGAGATGCTGTCGGGTGGACGGCGCAAGGAAGCGATCCTGGGCGATGCGATGGAAGCCGTGATCGCGGCAGTTTATCTTGACGCCGGGTTTGAGGCGGCGCGCGCGCTGATTTTACGCCATTGGAAAGAGCGCTTGCACCGTGTCGACAGCGACGCACGCGATGCCAAGACGCAGCTTCAGGAATGGGTGCAAGCGCGAGCGTTGGCCTTGCCCGCCTATATTGAAACCGCGCGCAGCGGTCCCGATCATGCGCCGCAGTTTACCATTGAAGTGCGGTTGGAAACAGGCGAATGCGCTGCCGCCACAGCAGGCAGCAAGCGCGTGGCAGAACAGCAGGCGGCCAGCGCCCTTCTGGCCCGGCTTGACGCAACCCCATGACAAGCAATCTTCGCGGCGCGCTTTGGATGGTGGCGGCGATGCTCTGTTTCGCGATCGAGGATGCGCTGTTCAAATCCGCAACCGGGGCGGGCTGGCTGACACCGGGCATGGGCACGCTCCTGTTCGGACTGATTGCGATGGGTCTGTCAGCCGTCTTGGCCAGGCTTCAGGGCTGCCCACTCTGGCATCCCGCCTATCTGCAGCCCCGCTTACTGGCGCGCACAGCGGCCGAGGTTATGGGACGGCTCTTCTTCGCGCTGAGCCTGTTCTATAACAGCCTGACTGTGACCACGACAGTGTTGCAGGCTACGCCCATTATCGTGACACTTGGTGCGGTATTCCTGCTGGGCGAACGCGCAGGCCCACGCCGCTGGATCGCGATGGGCGTGGGGCTGTTGGGTGTGCTTCTGGTGCTGCGCCCTGTGCCTGCGCAGTTTGAACCCACGGCCATTTTCGCAGTGCTTGGCATGCTGGGCTTTGCCTTGCGTGATCTGGCCACCCGGACCAGCCCGCCAGAGGTGCGCCCGGCGCAACTCTCGATCCTTGGCTTTGCGGTTGTGACGGTTGCGGGACTTGTCTTGCTGGCGGTGGAACCAGGCGCACCACGCCTGCCGGCACTTCCGGGGCTGGGATTCATGGCGCTTACGGCCGTTGCTGGCGTGGTTGCCTATAGTGCGCTGACTTTGGCGATGCGCACGGGCGAAGTCTCGGCGGTGGCCCCGTTTCGCTACAGTCGCCTTGTCGCAGCCCTTGCCATTGCGATGCTGGTCTTTGGTGAGCGGCCTGATGCAATCACATGGGCGGGCGCTGCGCTGATCGTGGGGGCAGGGCTCTATACGCTCTGGCGGGAGCGGACGAAACCCGCTAAACGGGGCAGCTAAATGCAAGCGAGGCCTATTCTATGACGACACGCGCAGGATTTATCGCCCTGATCGGCGAGCCGAATGCCGGAAAATCCACCCTGACCAATCGCATGGTGGGGGCAAAGGTCAGCATCGTGACCCATAAGGTGCAGACCACCCGCACCCGCATACGCGGTGTTGCGCTGGAAGGCGATGCGCAGCTTGTCTTTGTCGACACACCAGGCTTGTTTCGTCCGCGCCGCCGTCTGGACCGTGCCATGGTTGCTGCGGCCTGGGGTGGGGCTGCAGATGCCGACATCATTGTTCTGCTGATTGAGGCGCATCGTGGCCTGACCGATGGTGTTCAGACAGTCCTTGATACCTTGCGCGACCGCGTCAGCCCCAAACAGACCGTGGCCCTTGCGATCAACAAGATTGACCGGGTGAAGGCTGAAGCATTGCTGGCCCTGACCGCGAAGCTAAACGACGCATACCCTTTCGCGCAGACATTCCTGATCTCCGCTGAACGCGGGCACGGGGTAGATGATCTGAAGCGCTGGCTGGCAGAGCGCCTGCCCGAAGGCCCGTGGCTCTACCCCGAAGACCAGATCGCCGATCTGCCCATGCGCATGATCGCCGCCGAGATGACGCGCGAGAAACTGACGCTGCGCCTGCATGAAGAATTGCCGTACCAACTGACAGTCGAGACCGAAAGCTGGCAGGAACGCAAGGATGGCTCGGTGCGCATTGACCAGATGATCTATGTGATGCGCGATGGCCATAAGGGGATCGTGCTGGGCAACAAGGGCGAGACGATCAAGGCGATCTCGACCGCAGCGCGGCAGGAAATCAGCGAGTTTCTGGGCCGCCCCGTGCATCTGTTTTTGCAAGTGAAAGTCCGCGAGAACTGGATGGAAGAAGCGGAGCGCTATTCCGAGATGGGCCTGGAGTTCCGCGACGGCAATAAATGACCGCGCGGCTGGCTTCCGGTATCTGGGTCGCAGCCTATCTGCGGCGGCTTCAGATTGAGGGCATCCCGGCCTATGTGATCGCGCGCGGGGACAACACTGCAGGCGCGGTGCTGGTAAAGCTGGCATTGATGGATGGTACCGCGCGGGCCTTCATGCGCGGCTTCGATATAGAGACGAATACGCGCGTCTGGCAGGTGCTGGTCGAGGGGCAAGAGGGCGATGTCGATGCTGCCATCACCCGCCAGCGTGGCTTTGACCCCGATCTCTGGGTGATTGAGGTTGAAGATGCGCGCGGGCGTGATTTGCTGGATGGGATAGAGTAGGGGTACGGCTGCTTTACGGTCACAGTGTATCCACCGCGCAGATTGCATCACCAAAACAGCTATCAATGGGTTTGTCTGCTATATGTCACATCCCCCGCAAGGCGCGGATTCTCACACCGGATTTAGCACATCTCGTCCTTCCAGATGGGCAATGGCATTCTCGACAGCCATCAGCCCCATTTCTTCGCGGACATCCAGCGCCGCCGTTCCCAGATGCGGCAGTAAGGTGACGTTTTCCATCCGGCGCAGAGCATCTGGCACTTTGGGTTCATGTTCATAGACATCCAGCCCTGCGCCTGCGATCTGGCCTGACTCCAATGCAGCCACAAGGGCGGCTTCCTCGACTACATCGCCGCGTGCGATATTGATCAGATGTGCATGTGGGCGCATCGCGGCCAGTGCCTGCGCGTCGATCATGTGGCGCGTCTCTGGTCCGCCCGGCACGGCTATGACCACGCAATCAGATTTCGCCATCAGTTCCGCCAGACTGTCCACCTGCCGTGCAGGCAGATCGAGTGTCCTTGCTGAGCGGTTATGATAGATCACCTCCATCCCCAGCCCGTAATGCGCGCGCCGCGCAATTGCCTGACCGATCCGCCCCATTCCGACAATGCCGCATGTCTTGCCCCCCAGATGCAGGCCCAGCATCTGGGTTGGATGCCAGCCAGTCCACTTGCCTGCGCGCACCAGTCTTTCGCCTTCGCCCGCGCGCCGTGCGCTCATCAGCATCAGCATCAGCGCGATATCGGCTGTGGCTTCGGTTACGGCACCGGGGGTGTTGGTGACAGTAATCCCCACTGCATGCGCGGCCGCGACATCAATATGGTTGTAGCCTACACCAAAATTCGCGAGCAACCGGCAGCGCGCGCTTTCCATGCCGTCGAATACTTCTGCCGTGAACAGATCACCCAGCGTTGGGATCACGACATCATAAAGCACAAGCGCGGCACGCATTTCGCCTTTTTTCAGCGGGGTGTTCTGCTCACGAAGTGTGACATTGAAATGCGCCCTTGCTCGATCCAGAACAGTTTCAGGCATCGGGCGAGTGATATAGAGTTCCATGACACGATCCTCAATGCATGCGCGCGCCACAGGGCACGTCGTGATCCGGGGCCAGCAAGGTGATGCGCCCTTGCGCGTCAGAGGCTCCCAGCACCAGCACTTCCGACATGAACGGCCCAATCTGACGGGGCGGGAAATTCACCACAGCCATCACCTGCCGCCCGATCAGCTTGTCTGGCGTGTAGAGCGCGTCAATCTGGGCCGAGGATTTTTTCTCGCCGATCTCTGGCCCGAAATCTATCCAGAGCTTGATCGCGGGCTTGCGTGCTTCGGGGAAAGGTTCTGCGCGGATCACGCGGCCTGCGCGGATATCGACTTTCAGGAAATCATCAAAGCTGATCACGCTCATTGCGACAACTCGCGCGACCGATCTGCGGCAGCGGCAATCGCGCGAACCATCAGCGGGTGCAATTCGGGCATCAGGACATCAAGCGCGGCTGCGGTTGTGCCCTTTGGGCTGGTGACATTGATGCGCAACTGTTCGGCGCTTTCATCTGACCCTGCGGCCAGTTGACCCGCGCCGATGACCGTGGCGCGCGCAAGCTGCATGGCCAGATCCGCGCTCAGACCTTGTGCTTCGCCAGCAGCCGCCATCGCCTCGATCATGTGGAACACATAGGCCGGGCCAGAGCCGGACAGGCCTGTCACCGCGTCCATCTGCGATTCGTCTTCCAGCCGGACGGTCTGGCCGACCGCTGATAACAGGTCTTCGGCCAGGGCCAGATCCTGCTCCGAGACAAGCGCATTGCCGATCAGCGCAGAAATACCTGCGCCCACAGCGGCAGGCGTATTGGGCATGGCGCGGATGATGGGCGTCCGATCACCGAACGCCTGTGCGAAGAGCGCAAGCGGCGTGCCGGCGGCAATGGACATGAACAAGGTGGGGCCGTTGCCAAATGCTTGCAGCGCGGGCAGGGCATCGCCCATCATTTGCGGCTTGACTGCGACAATGGCGACAGCGGGCGCTGTGGGCAAGTCAGCGTTCAGGTGGACACCTGTGCTGCGCAACCAGTCAGAGGGGGCCGGGTCAATCACATAGACGCAGTGCGGCGGCAAACCCTCAGATAGCCAGCCTGCCAACATGGCACTGCCCATCTTGCCACAACCCAGCAGAACGATGCCCGCTTGCGCGATCCTGTCAAACGCCATTTCCAGCCCCTTTTTTATCTTTGCCCCTTTGTTGCGCTCAGGCGCCAAAGGGTCAAGAGGGGGTGACGGTCATGCGCGGCCAACCGCCTCTGCCAGCGCCATGCGCAGCGCCGCTTCTGGTGTGTGATCGGCCCATGCCACGAGCTGAAATGCTGGGTAAAAGCGTTCCGCCGCCATGATTGCCGACCGGATCATACGCTCGATCTGATTAATTCCTGCGGGCTGGTCTTCGTCCAGCAACAGCCCATACCGCCATACCATCAGCCGCTGACTTTCCCAGAAACTGAAGGCCCCCGACCAGACCATATCATTGGCCCGGCTAAGAGTTTCATACAGCGCAGGCATGGCCGCTTCGGGCGGGTCCATCTCGAAAGTGCAGACCAGACGCAACATGCTGTCGTAAGGATCAAGCGCGAGCGTCACGGAATAGGTGCGCCATTGCCCTTCGACCGCCATGGCGATCTGATCCTCGTTCATGCGGTCGAAATCCCAAGCGTGATGTTCCGCCAGAGTTTCGACCAGATCAATCGGATGCAGGCTTTCGGGGGAAATATAGAACTCGGCTGCTGACATACCCGCCTCTTTGCGTTGCCTGTGCCTTGTTCCCCAAGACACAGAGGGAGACCGCTACAATTTCACGCGCCTCT
>SKGU01000271.1 GCA_007117255.1 Natronohydrobacter sp.
CTTGGGGGCGTGTTTGAGGGCGGACATGGTCACTCCGTTGCAATGCTGGGGCCGTGGCTCATCGTCTATTGGCTTCCGCGCGGTGCTGCAAGGGCCGCAGGGCTTTGCGCGCGCGCCAGATGTGCTATGGCTGGGGCGGACAGGCAGGGGAATGCGATCATGACTGAGGCGCTGGAAGTGCTGCGCGGGGTAATCCATCCATGGCACGAAGATCATTTCGGCCATATGAATGTGCGTCATTACGCGCCATTTTTCGACGATGCCGTCTATCATATGTGGACGCGGCTAGGGTTGCCTTATTCCGGCATGCTGGCGGAACACGGGGTGCATATGGTATCGGCCGAGGCGAAAACCCGCTTCATGAAAGAACTGAAAGCGGGCGATCTGATCGTGATTGGCGGGGTGGTGTCGCGGATCGGCACGAAAAGCTGCACCTTTGATCTGCGGATGCGCCATGCCGACACTGGTGCGGAACATGCGGCTTACGAGATTGTCGAAGTGGTGTTTGACCCCGCCACCCGCAAATCCGCCCCGATGCCCGACGCCATCCGCGCGCGGCTGCAAGGATATCTGCGCGCATGAGTGGGTTTACCGACGCGGCCGAAGCCACCACGGATGCGCTGCGCGAGCTGTTTCCCGCCACGCCGCTGTTGCGCAACGATCACCTCTCCGAGCGTTTCGGCGCGGATATCTGGCTGAAACGCGAAGACCTCAGCCCGGTGCGCAGCTACAAGATACGCGGGGCCTTCAACGCGATGCGAAAGCGGCTGGCGACGCATCCGGGCCAGCGCCAGTTTGTCTGCGCCAGTGCGGGCAATCACGCGCAGGGCGTGGCCTTCGCCTGCCGTCATTTCGGGGTGCAGGGCACGATCTTCATGCCGGTGACGACACCGCAGCAGAAGATCATGAAAACCCGCACCTTCGGCGGCGATATGGTGGATATTCGTCTGGTGGGGGATATTTTCGATCAATCGCTCGCCGCCGCGCAGGCTTTTTGCGCGGAACAGGGCGCGCATTTCCTGTCGCCCTTTGACGATGCGGATGTGATCGAAGGTCAGGCAAGCGTCGCAGTGGAGATGCTGGCGCAACTGGGCCGCGCGCCTGATATGGTGATCTTGCCTGTGGGTGGCGGCGGTCTGAGTGCGGGGGTCACCCGCTATCTGCACGACAGTGGCGCGCGGTCGGACCTGCGCTATGTCGAACCGCAGGGTGGCGCCAGCCTGAAGGCCGCGCTGAACGCGGGCGGCCCGGTTACGCTGGAGCGGATCGACAGCTTTGTCGATGGTGCATCCGTGGCGCGGCTGGGCGCACAGACCTTTGCGCAGCTTCAAGATGTTGCGCCCAGACAGGTGATTGTAGCCCCGGAAAACCGCATCTGTGTGACCATGCTGGAAATGCTGAATGTCGAAGGGATCGTGCTTGAGCCAGCGGGCGCATTGGCCGTTGATGTGCTGCCGGAACTGCAGGCCGACATCAAGGGCAAGACGGTTATTTGTGTGACCTCTGGCGGGAATTTTGACTTTGAGCGCTTGCCAGAAGTCAAGGAACGCGCCATGCGCCATGAGGGGACCAAGAAATATCTCATGCTGCGGCTGCCACAACGGCCCGGCGCGCTGCGCGATTTCCTGCAAACACTGGGGCCGGAAGACGACATCGCGCGATTTGAGTATCTGAAGAAAACCGCGCGCAATTTCGGGACTGTCTTGATAGGAATTGAGACTGCACATAGTGCAAATTTCGAAGCGCTTTTCACCCGGCTGGAGCAGACAGGCTTTACATTCACCGATATCACCGATGACGAAGTAATCGCAGGATTCGTGATCTGAGCCTGCCTTCAGGATGCCGCGGTCAGCTTGTCGCGCCAATCCCGCGCCAGAGTATCACAAGCTACAGGCAGGTCAGCAAGCACTTGTGCTTTCTGCGCGCCCGAATCATCGCCTGCTGCCGCGCGGGCTTCCCCCTCGCCGCATTGGGCCGCGACATCATCAAACCCCAGGTTCAGAGCCGCCCCCTTCAGGAAATGAAATTCCGCACGCAGGGTTTTCGTATCATCTGCGTCCCGCAATCTGACCAGTCCTTCAGCCACTTCAGACAGGAAAACATCAACGATTTCGGCGAAGCTGTCTTCACCGAAATCACTATATAATTCAGCCACACGCACCCAATTGATCACAATCGTACCCTTTGATCGATCCTGTCTTTATATTATAGGGTCTGGGATAACCAATTCTTACCCCAGACCCCAAAAATCCGAGCATTTTAAGCTTTCATACAAAGTTAATTCGGGCTTGCGATAACCTTTCGTGACAAACCGGAGGCATGGTCTTGAAGCGGGCTGGGGCAGTGCAGCAGGAATCGACACATATGACAGTCTTGCCAGAGACTGGAAAACGCGCGCTGATCGTCGATGACAGCCCAGCGCAGCGGATGATTTTCAGCCGCCACTTGCAGAAATGGGGCTATCACACGGTCGAGGCCGCGTCTGGACTGGATGCCTTGAAGCTCTGTGCAAAGGGTCATTTCGATCTGATCTTGTCGGACTGGATGATGCCGGGCATGGACGGGCTGGAATTCTGTCGGGCGTTTCGCGGTCTGTCGCGCGATCACTACACCTATTTCATTCTGCTGACGTCGAAAAACGAAAAAGACGCTGTCGCGGAAGGACTGGATGTCGGCGCGGATGATTTCCTGTCCAAACCCGTCTCGCCAGCAGAACTGCGCGCACGCATTACAGCGGGCGAACGCTTGCTTGCGATGGAACGGAATGTGCGCAAAGCGCGGGGCCAATTGGTCGCTGCGGTCGAGGCGCTGGATGACGGGTTCATCTATTATGATGCAGACGATCGGCTGGTCCTGGCCAACAGCCGATACCGAGAGCTTTATGCCACCAGCGCACCTGCGCTCGTGGAAGGGGCACGGCACGAAGATATCCTGCGTTATGGCATTGAGCGCGGCCAGTACGGGGCCGCGACCGGGCGCGAGGAAGAGTGGCTGCGCGAACGTCTGTCGGCGCACCGAAGCAATCAACGCACGCGCCAGCAACTGGCTGATGGCCGCGTGTTGCAGATCGTGGAACGCGAAACAGCCGATGGCGGGCGCGTCAGTTTGCGGGTCGATGTGACAGAACTACATGCCGCCCGCGAGGCCGCACGCAAAGCCGAAGCGCTGGCCGTGCGTCATAATGCGGAACTGCGCGAAGCCTTGGATGAGTTACAGAAGCTTTATGATGCGCTGGACCGTGATCTTCTGGAAGCCCGACGGCTGCAGCAATCCCTGATCCGCAAACGCGAACACGAATTCGACGGCAGCCGCCTGTCCTTGTTGTTGCAGTCTTCTGGCCATGTCGGCGGCGATATGGTGGGCAGCTTCGTGATCAGTGATGCCCGCATCGGCGTTTATTCCATAGATGTCTCTGGGCATGGTGTGGCTGCTGCGATGCTGGGCGCGCGGATTGCAGGGCTGTTCACCGGGGGCGACCGCAACCAGAACATCGCACTGGATCGCGACTTGGCCACCGGAGAGATGCGCGCCTGGCCACCTCATATTGTTGCCGGACGGATCAATACGCTGATGCTCGATGAATTCGAAACCGAAAAATATCTGACCATCGCCTATGCCGATCTGGACCTTGAAACCGGCAAGGTGCAGCTTGTGCAGGCTGGACATCCGCATCCCGCGATACAGCGCGCCGACGGAACGGTCGAATTCCTGGGCCGTGGCGGGCTGCCCATCGGGCTGATCCGCGAGGCAGAATTTGAGACTGTCGAAACACAACTCAGACCCGGCGACCGACTGTTTTTGTATACTGATGGCATAACCGAATGCGCCAGGTCTGATGGTTCGGAGTTCGGGCAGGACGGTTTGGCCGTTACATTGTCAAGACTGGCTGATACGCATGGTGCAGAGTTTCTGGATGCCTTGAAATGGGATCTGACCAGTTGGGCTGGCAAGGACGACTTCGAAGATGATGTGTCGGGCGCTTTGCTGGAATATCACCATGCGGCGACATCACATCTGCCGAACGATAGCGTATCTGCATGACGCAGATGGGGGTCTGCTCTGTATCGTGGCGGCCCTTCAGGGCATTTCGCGGGGCATGTGCCGGCGAAAACACCTGTTGACGGGGCAGATCATTCCCACTCTGGCCGCGTAAAATTGCGAAGGTCCGACCGTGCCGGGATGCGCTGCACAAGGCGCGCAACACCGCGCCCCAGACTGTGATCACTGCCGTCCGCACCCGAACCCGGTATGGCATCAGCGGCGATGACACATCCGCCTCAAGCCTTCGGGCTTGGCCCTGTGGGCTGAATACCTATATGAGGGGCGAAACAGTCGGCCTATGTGCCGAGACCGATAAGGGGACTGATATGAGTTTCGGGGGACAGATCGCATGGGATGACACTGTGCTTCCCTTCCAACTGGACCGCAGTGACATCCGGGGACGAGTCGCGCGACTGGACACGGCATTGGAGCGCGTGCTGCTGCGCCATGACTACCCCCCGGTGGTCGAGGCGCTTGTGGCCGAAGCGGCGCTGTTGACCGCGATGATCGGGCAGACGATCAAGCTGCGCTGGCGGTTGTCGATACAGGTGCGTGGCGACGGCCCGATCCGGCTGATTGCGACCGACTATTACGCGCCGGAAGAAGACGGGGCGCCTGCGCGCATCCGTGCCTATGCCAGCTTTGATGCGGATCGTGTGGACCATGACGCGCCGGGGTTTGAACAAATCGGCAAGGGGTATTTCGCCATCCTGATCGATCAGGGCCGCGATATGACACCCTATCAGGGAATCACACCGATTGCAGGCAGTTCCCTGTCGGATTGTGCCGAAGCCTATTTTGACCAGTCCGAGCAATTGCCGACGCGGTTCGAGTTGAGTTTCGGACAGGCAACCTTGCCAGGACAGCCGTCGAAATGGCGCGCAGGCGGTGTGATGTTGCAACATATGCCGCAAGCTTCCGGGACCAGCCCGCGCGAACGCGAGGCCATTGCAGAGGACTGGAACCGCGCAAATCTGCTTCTGGACACGGTCGAGGATCTGGAACTGATTGGCCCCATGGTGCAGCCAACCGAAGTGTTGCTGCGACTGTTTCACGAAGAAACGCCGCGGGTCTACGATCCGCAAGCGGTGCATTTCGGCTGTTCATGTTCCGAAGACAAGGTGCGCCAGAGCCTTTCGATATATTCGGCCAAGGACATTGCGACCATGACAACCGAAGCTGGCACAGTGACAGCCGACTGCCAGTTTTGCGGCGCACATTACATCATGGACCCGCAGAGTTTGGGCTTCGAGGCCGGAGAGCATGGCGGCTGACCCGATTGCGCGTTTGCGCGCCGCGCTGGACAATCCGGCGCGGCCCTCCAGCGATTATGACCTGAACCCGGTGGGGCCTTTACCTGAAAACCGTGTCTTGCGCCCGGCGGCGGTGTTGGTCGGGATCAGGCGGGCGGCGCGCGGGGTTGATCTGGTGTTGACCAAGCGTGCCTCGCATCTGCGCAATCATCCCGGCCAGATCGCCTTTCCCGGTGGACGACAGGATCCGGGCGACCCTGATCTGATTGCGACAGCGCTGCGCGAAGCGCGCGAGGAAATCGGGCTGCCTGCGGGGGCGGTTGAAATTCTTGGCACCCTGCCTGCGCATGAAACTGTGACCGGCTACCAGGTGACACCGGTTCTGGCCGAAATCACCCAGCCCTTCACAGCCGTCGCTGATCCAAACGAGGTGGCGGAAGTTTTCACCGCGCCCCTGGCGCATGTGTTGGACCCGGCCCGTTTCCGGGTCGAGCGGCGCATATGGCGGGGCACATGGCGTAATTATTATGTCGTGCCATGGGGGCCATATTACATCTGGGGGGCGACAGCGCGTATCTTGCGCGGGCTGGCTGACCGGGTCGGCCCATGAAGATCGCGGCGGATTGGCTGGAGGCGCCGGAAACCCAAACAGTGCTGCACCTGTTGAGCGATGCGGGCTATCAGGCTTTGGCTGTGGGTGGCTGCGTGCGCAATACGCTACTTGGCCTGCCTGTCACGGATATTGACATTGCCACCAGCGCGCCGCCTGAAAAAGTGATCGCGCTGGCAGAAGCTGTGGGTCTGCGGGCCGTACCAACCGGGTTGGCACATGGCACTGTGACGCTGGTGCACGATGGCCAGGGCTTTGAAGTCACGACATTTCGCCGTGATCTTGCGACCGATGGTCGCCACGCCGAAGTTGCCTTTTCCGACGATCTGCGCGAAGATGCGGCACGGCGCGATTTCACGATGAACGCAATTTATCTGGGTGCCGACGGCACAATCAAGGACCCGCTGGGCGGAAGCGCCGATCTGCGTGCGCGGCGTGTGCGCTTTGTGGGCGCTCCGGAAGATCGCATTCGCGAAGATTACCTGCGTATCCTTCGATTTTTCCGTTTTCATGCGCAATATGGTGATCCGCAAGCTGGGATCGATGCGGACGCGCTGGCGGCTTGTGCCA
>SKGU01000046.1 GCA_007117255.1 Natronohydrobacter sp.
ATCACGATTTGTCCTGACGCCCCCGCACGATCTGACGCAGCATCCCGTGCAGCGTCTGCACATCCGCACGCGTCAGGGCCAGCCGCGCCCACATGTTGCGCAAATTCAACCGCATGGCATCAGCTTTCTCCGGCGGAAAGAAGAAAGCGGCCTCCTCAAGTCGTTCTTCATAGTGATCGCCAAGCTTTTCGCGCTCGATGGCCGTGGCAAAATCTGTCCCCGCCATGGCCATCACCTCCGGCGGTACATCCACACCAAGACGCATGTGCTCATAGGCCACCAGCAACACACATTGTGCGAGGTTCAGCGAATAGAAAGCCGGGTTGACCGGAACGGTGATAATCGCATTGGCGCGGGCCACATCATCATTCTCCAACCCGGCTCGCTCTGGCCCAAACAGCACCGCCACACGCTTGCCCGCTGCGATCATGGCGCGTGCCTCAAGCATAGCGCGCTCTGGCGTCAGGACAGGTTTCGTCAGCCCCCGCCCCCGCGCAGTGGTCGCATAGACATAATCACAATCGCTGATCGCCTCTGGCAAGGTTGGAAACACCCCTGCCCGCTCCAGCACGGTTGACGCACCAGAGGCCATGGCCGTGGCCTTGGGGTTAGGCCAGCCATCACGCGGGGCAACCAGGCGCATCCGCGCACAGCCGAAATTCAGCATCGCGCGCGCCGCCGCGCCGATATTTTCGCCCATCTGGGGACGCACCAGCACCATCAACGGGGTCGGGGCGTCGAAAAGCTGATCATCAAGTGGGGTCATGCTGTGCTCTGGCTTGCAAGGGGCGCGCTCGGGCATAGCCTGCAAGTGCCCGCGCTTCAAGCCAGCCCCCGCTTGTTTCCCGCCCATGCGCAGGCTATCAGGACACAGTTTTTCTCCAATGAGGCACGCCATGAGCGAGGATATCCCGCAGCTTTACCTGATAACCCCGCCCGTGATCGATCTGGAAACGTATCCGGCGATGCTATCGCGGGTTCTGGACGGGGCGGAAGTGGCCTGTCTGCGCCTCGCGTTGGCCACACAGGATGAAGATGCAATCCTGCGCACGGGCGATGCGCTGCGCGAGGTCGCCCATGCCCGCGACATCCCACTGGTCATTGCTGATCATGTGCTGATGGTCGAGCGGCTGGGGCTGGACGGGGTGCATCTGCATAGCGCCCATACCCGCATTCGCAAGCTGCGCGAAAGCATGGGGGCCGAGGCGATCATCGGGGCCTATTGCGGCACGAAACGGCATGATGGCATGTCCGCAGGTGAAGCAGGCGCAGATTACATCAGCTTTGGTCCCGCTGGCCAAAGTGCGCTGGGCGACGGCGATTGCGTGCCCTTCGATCTGTTCGAATGGTGGTCCGCCGTGATCGAACTCCCCGTGGTTGCCGAAGGCGCATTGACCCGCGAACTGGTGCAGAACCTTGCCCCGGTGGTCGACTTTCTGGCCATAGGCGATGAAATCTGGGGCCAGGACGACCCGCTTGCCGCCCTGCGCGACCTGACAGCCCCGCTACGTTAACGCGCGCGGTCGAACCCTGCGCGCACCGCTGTTTCGCAGGCGAAGGCCAAGGCCTTGCGATCAGGCATGTCTGCCACGCATAACGGCGGATGAAAGATCAGCCGCACGCGCCCTGCGCATGGCTGTGACAGAACGCGCAGCAAATGCGGCCCAAAAGCCATATCCCCCCACCACGCCAAGCTGCGCGGATCACGGCCTGCGGGAACATGATAGATCACGCTGACCGGCTGCACAGACAGGAAGTTGCGCAATTCAGGTGACAGAAACGCCGCAAAAAGCGTGGTCTTGAAAGGGAGCACGCGCTGCGCATCGGAACTGGTGCCTTCGGGAAAGAACAGCAGTTTGTGGCCGGCACGCAAGCGCGCTTCCAGAGTGGCCGCGTGACTGGCCGCTTCGCGCCGGTCGCGCCGAATGAACACTGTGCCTGTTGCCCGTGCCAGCCAACCGATACCGGGCCAGTCCGACACTTCGGCCTTGGAGACGAAAAACACTCTTGCTGCGCCATTCAGCACAAAAATATCCAACCACGAGGCGTGATTGGCGACAAGCGCGCCACGGTCACGCAAGGCTTGCCCCTCGATCTGCAGTGACAGGCGCATGATGGCCAGCGCCCCGCGGCAAACAGTTTGCGTGATCCAGGGGGTCAAAGGGCGATTTTGACCAAACACAAGCCGTTCGGGCAGCCTGAGCAACATATGGACACCAAGCCCGCCAAAGATCAGCAGAGCCAAGAATGCCCCGCGCAGCACAACACGCGGCCAGGCAGACAGGGGGATCACTGCCTCTGGCGGTTTTTCGTCGGATGTCCATGTCATTGCGCGCTTGACCCCACAACGCCCCGCACCGCAAAACTGCGCGCGCGTTCAGTCATGGCCTTTGTGTCAAGAACAATACAGATATCCGTGGTCTGAAACGCGTGGTCAACGAATACACCCTCGCCAATGACACCACCCAGTCGCAGATAGGCCCGGATCAACGATGGCATTTGCGACAACGCTTCCCTGCGGTCCACCTTGTCGGCGTCCAGCGGGACGAAACTGTTTTTCTGCCTTGAACGCACGCGCAAATCGGCCGGTGCCAGATGGTTGTGATGTAAATAGCTCAAGGGATGCGCCAATGCGTCCAGCGCTGTATCAGGGAAACTCGCCGCCCCGAAAAGAATGTCGATCTGCTGCGAAACAACATAGTCTGCCAATGCCTGCCACATCAGAAACATTCCGACGCCGCCCCGATGCGCCGGATCGACACAGGAGCGCCCCAGTTCCAGCAAACGTCGGCCCGAACGCCGCAATGGCCCAAGGTCGAACTCCGAGTCGCAATAGAAGCGTTCACCATCCCCCAAACGACTGTCAGGCAGCAGGCGGTAGGCGCCTACGACATGATCACCATTCGCTGCATCACGATCCTGATCAATCAGCAACAAATGATCGAACAGCGGGTCGAACCTGTCACATTCGAGACCCTGCGCATGATCGACAAGCGGTCCGTCGCCCCCCATTTCCTGCACGAATACCCGGTAACGCAAGCGCTGCGCCGCCTGCAGATCACATGCACTGCGTGCAAGGCGCACAGTGAGATCGGAACCACTGCCCGTGGCCGCACCAGCGCGGAGGGCATCACCTGAGCTTGCCATCATGCCGAATTCGTCTCGCTAGCAGACCACAGCACAATGCCCTGAAAAAACACAGTGTTTCCAGAATGAGGCTTGAATACACGCATGGGTTGTGTGACCCTAAAGCTCAGAGGCGGAAACAAGAACCAACGAAACATGTGAGGCGTTTATGACCTGTTTACCTGCATCCGCGAAAGTTGCTGTTACCATGACGCCAACGCGCGATTGCACTTGTCCAACGCCCCATTCGGGGTGCTGAGGGTGGCGCACGAACATTCCGGGTTCAAGAACAAGATGAGACATACCCCTTTCCATAGCGCCGCGCAGACGCCAGAGCAAACACGAAACGCCGTACTTGACCTGAGTGCGATGATTGCATCACGCATCTGTCATGACCTCGTCAGTCCGATGGGCGCTATCGGCAACGGGCTTGAATTGCTAGAGTTGTCACAGAACGCCAAGGGTGCAGAACTTGACCTGATCAGTCAGAGCATCGCCAGTGCAACAGCACGACTGCGGTTTTACCGGATTGCCTTCGGGACTGTATCTGCCGATCAGCGTATGTCGCATAGTGAAGCGCTTTCAGTGCTGGCCGAGCTTGGCAAGGTGCAAAAACAGACCTTTCACTGGGAAACTACTGCCGACCTGTCACGGCGTCAGGTCAAGATCTTGTTCTTGCTGCTCATGTGTCTTGAAGCTGCGCTGCCTTGGGGTGGCAACATTCATGTGGGCGATGCCAACAACGCGATCGAGTTGCGCGCAACCGCCGACCGAATCAAGATTGATGACGGCCTGTGGTCAGCACTGGCAAAAAGCCAGCCCAGCGCAAGCATGTCTTCGGCCAAAGTACAATTTGCCGCCGCAGCCGCTGAACTGGCTGATCAGAACGCGCGTCTTACCATTCAGGAAGAACCTTCAGGGCTGCGCTTGTCCGTCGGTTTTGCATGACCTGATCCGCCGGACTGCATCCAGGCGACAGTTCGGGCAGACGCAGTACCGTCATCAAAGCGTGATCGGTAAAGTTTCGCCGATGGTTTCTTGAATGGGTGACAAGAGGCGAAAATCTGCTAGTCTCACTAAGGTGTTACAAATGATCGTTTCCGAAAGGAGTGACTATGAAAAGACTGATCCCAGCTACTATTCTTGCTGCAACGCTGGTTCTCGCGGGCTGTCAGATGACCCAAACCGAACGCAGTGTCGTCGGCGGTGTCGCAGGGGCCGCTGGTGGCTTGGCCGTAGCAAATCTGCTTGGCGCCAACACCAACTGGACCATTCTGACCACTGTGGCCGGTGCTGCGGCTGGCACGTTGCTGGCACAAAACACCCGCACTGGTCGTTGTGCATACGCGCGCGGTGACGGCACCTATTATGAGGCTGCCTGCCCCTGATCGGGCGCTTTGCGGAAACAAAACCCCGGCCTTTGGCCGGGGTTTATTTTTATGTATTTCGATCTGTCACGCGGCAGGAAGGCGCTGTTCGGCAAGCTCTACCCAGAAACTGCATCCGCTGGGGATGATCGAATCGTTGAAATTATACTGCGGGTGGTGGACGTCGGCGCTATCGCCGTTGCCGACAAGCACATAGGCACCGGGACGCTCGTTGAGCATATAGGCGAAGTCTTCGCCCCCCATCACGAGCGGCGCAGTTGCGCAGTCGCCCGAAACAGCCCGCGCTGCATTGACGGCATGCCCGGTTTCAACCTCTGCATTGACCATGACCGGATAGCCGCGCCGATAATCCACCCGCGCCTCTGCATCAAATGCAACCGCTGTGTGCTGTGCCAGCGCCTTGATGCGTGTCTCTGCCAGCGCGCGCATCTCGTCGCTGAGCGTGCGGACAGTCCCGCGCAAGGTCACATGCTGCGGGATGACGTTGAACGCCTGACTTTCGGTCACGAAAGACGTGACTGACACAACGACTTCCTGCGTCGGGTCCGCATTGCGGCTGACGATGCTTTGCAGCGCGACCACCAGATGCGCGGCCACAAGTGTTGTATCTACACAGTGATGTGGCTTGGCCGCGTGGCCACCGCGTCCTTCAACGGCAATCTCAAACTGATCCGTCGCGGCAAAGAACGGGCCAGGACGAATGGCGAAGCTGCCTGCGGGCAGGCCGGGCCAGTTGTGCATGCCGTACACTTCCTGCACCCCGAACCGCTCCATCAACCCATCGCGGCACATCGCGTCGCCACCGCCACCGCCTTCTTCCGCAGGCTGAAAGATCACAACAACTGTGCCATCGAAATTACGCGTCTCCGCCAGGTATTTCGCAGCACCGAGCAACATGGCCGTGTGTCCATCATGGCCGCAAGCATGCATCTTGCCCGCTTCCTTGGACGCGTAATCCAGCCCGGTCGCTTCGTGGATCGGCAACGCATCCATATCTGCGCGCAACCCGACGACACGCCCGGATGCCGTGGATTTACCACGGATCACACCCACAACGCCTGTCTGGCCCAGCCCCTCGACCACCTCGTCACAGCCAAAGGCGCGCAGCTTTTCCGCAACGATCCCGGCTGTGCGATGACAGTCATACAGGATTTCGGGATGCGCGTGGAAATCCTGCCGCCATTGCGTGATTTCGGGCAGCATCTCGGCGAATCTGTTCTTGATCGGCATGTTCACTCCTGTCCTGCGCCTGCGATCGCCACGATGCCACGGCGGCATCAGCACCAGCGAAGCGGTCCGCAAAGCTGTTATTCAGCGACGAATTCATCTGCGCTATACCCCTGAAGATAGAGCAAAGCCGTCAGATCGCCATGGTTTACGCGCAAAGCACATTGGGCTGCAACAGCAGGCTTTGCATGCAAGGCCACGCCTGCACCTGCGCGGCCCAGCATGCCCAGATCATTGGCACCGTCGCCCACGGCAAGCACGTCCTCTGGCCCGATACCTAGCCGCGCGCTGATTTCGTCGAGCGCGGCGACCTTGGCCTCGCGCCCCAGAATCGGCTCCGCCACACTGCCCGCAAGCTGACCGTTTTCCACATGTAGTGTGTTGGCGCGATGCTCGTCAAACCCCAGCGCCTGCGCAACATGCGCCGTAAAAGCCGTAAACCCGCCTGACACCAAGGCCGCATAGCCGCCATGGGCCTTCATCGTGGCGATCAGTTCGCGCCCGCCGGGGGTAAATGTGATGCGGCTGTCCAGAACTCTGGCAATTACCGAAGCATCCAGCCCCTTGAGCAGGGCCACCCGTTCACGCAGGGCGGCCTCGAAATCCAGCTCACCATTCATCGCGCGTGCCGTGATATCAGCGACATAGGCCCCGACGCCTGCTTCATCCGCCAGCTCATCAATGCATTCCTGCCCGATCATGGTGCTGTCCATATCCGCCAGAAGCA
>SKGU01000322.1 GCA_007117255.1 Natronohydrobacter sp.
CACCATCCGGCATTCTGCGACTGGCTGTCCCGACCGATTTCGGCGCCACACATCTGTCGCCGATTCTGGGCGAATTTCTGAACCGCTACCCGGACGTATCAGTGAACATGGTCCTAAAGAATCGCTATGTCGAATTGATTTCAGAAGGGTTCGATCTGGCGATACGCATGGGCGAGATGGACGACTCCAGCCTGCGCGCCCGTAAGATTTGCGAAGCAACACAGCGGCTGATTGCCTCTCCGTCGTATCTGGAACAGCATGGCAGACCGGAACGTATTGATGATCTCAACGATCACAGGCTGTTGTATTACTCAAACAATGCCGCCAGTTCGGTCTGGAAGATCACCGCGCCATCGGGCGAGGTACGTCAAGTCCGATCATCCTCTTGGTTTTCAATCAATGATGGCCAATCGCTTCTGAATGCCGCTGTAACGGGCCTCGGAATCGCTTATCTTCCCAGCTTTCTTTACGCTCAAGCTATGAAAAGCGGCCTCGTGGAAGACGTGATGCCAGAACTCCCCCGTGATGTGCAGAGTCTTTACGCAGTTTATCCTTCCGGGCGCTACACGCAGCCCAAGGTACGAGCCCTGATCGACTTTCTGGTCGAGAAGTTCAGCCAGCGTGGCGCAGACGGCTGGTAGGATCAGGTAGGATTCCTCCTGTGGACAGGTTTCCCTCCCCTGTCTAACGCCCAACTTGCCGGAGCAGATATGCTCCGGCTTTTTCGGTGTTTTCTACACTTTTTCCAGGTGCCGGCGAGCATGAAGCAACGCTAAACCCCAATCAGTCGCGGTGATATGGACTGCCAGAAAGGATTGTTAAAGCGCGATAGAGTTGTTCCGCCAACATCACCCGCGCCAGCTTATGTGGCCAAACCATAGCACCAAGTGACATACGTTTCTGTGCCGCATCCCGAACGGACTGATCCAGCCCGTCCGCACCGCCAATCACAAAGGCGATATCTTGCGCACCAGAATCGCGCATCCGTTCCAGAAACAAGGCAAATTCCCGCGAAGACATCATATCTCCGCGTTCATCCATCGCCACGACGACCGCATTGTCTGGAATACTGCGCAACAGCCCGCGCGCCTGTTCCACAATGGTCGATGACTTGCGCTCATCAACTTCGTGTTCCAGGCAGGGGCCAAGCGACAATGATTTCCCGGATCGCGCTAGCCGCGTCAGATAGTCATCTGCAAGATCACGCTCTGGGCCGCTTCTGATCCGCCCGACGGCGCAGATGTGTAATCGCATCAGCTCGGCGCAGAATCGCCCGATGCCTGCCACATCTTTTCAAGTTGGTAGAACTCGCGCACTTCGGGCCTAAAGATGTGCACCACCACGTCACCTGTGTCGATCAACACCCAGTCGCCGACTTCTTTGCCTTCGGATCGGGCAGACAGTCTGAAGCTCTCTTTCAGCCTATCAAGCAATTTCTGCGCGATTGCAGAAACTTGTCGAGTCGACCGGCCAGAACAAATGACCATATGGTCAGCCATAGCTGTCTTGCCTTGCAGGTCGATCGTGACAATGTCCTCTGCCTTGTCATCGTCCAGCGAGGACAAGACAAGTTTCAGGATGGCTTCACTCGTGATCGGGTATGCTGTCGTTGGTGCGGGGCTGGCCGCAAAGGCTGTCATGTCAGTGTAAGACAGAGACCTGTCCTCCGAATTTGAATTACATGCACTCAAGATAACACCGCGCCTTCAAGTTCTCAATGATCACATCGAAAATCCCTTACTGTAACGCTACGCTGCGCAGATTCATGCCACACATGCCTGCAGCGGCGTAGACCGTTGCCTTGACAAGCGATTGCGCGTATTCATGCGCTCATGAAACGCATTTTCGACCTGTCAGATCATGCCCGCTTGCCCCAGCGCTTCGAGCGCGAGGCAAGAACGGTGCTTGCACGTCTTTTCTGACTGGACATGCGACTGCTTGTCGCCTGCCGTATCACACTCAGTTTTCTCCTAGCCAAGAGTTATCGCCATGGCCAAGACCCTCTATGACAAAATCTGGGACGCACATGTCGTCCACGAAGACAGTGATGGCACCTGCCTTCTGTATATCGACCGCCATCTGGTCCATGAAGTGACCAGCCCGCAAGCCTTTGAAGGGCTGCGCATGACAGGCCGCACTGTGCGCGCACCTGACAAGACTATCGCTGTGCCGGATCACAACGTGCCCACAACCGATGGACGCGACAACCCCGACCAGATGCCGGAAGACAGCCGCATTCAGGTCGCAGCGCTGGATACCAACGCCAAGGAATTTGGCATTCACTATTACCCAGTCTCTGATGTGCGTCAGGGGATTGTGCACATCGTTGGCCCCGAACAGGGCTGGACCCTGCCGGGCATGACAGTGGTCTGTGGTGACAGCCATACCGCAACGCATGGCGCTTTCGGCGCGCTGGCGCACGGGATCGGCACATCAGAGGTTGAACATGTGCTGGCCACCCAGACACTGATCCAGCAGAAATCAAAGAACATGAAGGTCGAGATCACCGGCTCCCTGCCGCCCGGTGTGACCGCCAAAGACATCACGCTATCGGTTATCGGCGCAACTGGGACGGCTGGTGGCACCGGCTATGTTATCGAGTATTGCGGTCAGGCCATTCGCGAGCTCTCGATGGAAGGGCGCATGACCGTGTGTAACATGGCCATTGAAGGTGGCGCGCGTGCTGGCCTCATCGCCCCTGACGAAAAGACATTCGCCTATGTTCAGGGCCGCCCACATGCCCCGAAAGGCGCACAATGGGACGCAGCTCTCGCGTGGTGGAAAACCCTGCATTCTGATGACGACGCACATTGGGACAAGGTCATCACGCTGCGCGGCGAAGACATTGCACCCGTGGTCACATGGGGCACCTCGCCCGAAGATGTGCTGCCCATCACAGCCAATGTGCCGGACCCTGCCAGCTTCACTGGTGGCAAAGTCGATGCGGCGCGCCGTGCACTTGACTACATGGGTCTGACTGCTGGGCAGAAACTGACCGACATCGAAATCGACACAGTTTTCATCGGCTCCTGCACCAATGGCCGGATCGAAGATTTGCGCGCCGCCGCCGATATCCTTAAAGGACACAAGATCAGGGTGAAGCGCGCCATGGTGGTGCCCGGTTCGGGCCTTGTGCGCGCACAGGCCGAAGAGGAAGGGCTTGCTCAGATTTTCATCGACGCGGGTTTTGAATGGCGCCTTG
The DNA here is from genome assembly GCA_007117255.1 of Natronohydrobacter sp. GTDB lineage: Bacteria > Pseudomonadota > Alphaproteobacteria > Rhodobacterales > Rhodobacteraceae > Roseinatronobacter. The sequence goes on from SKGU01000322.1 coordinate 3,203, forward strand.
CCGGTTGCTCGATGTGTCTTGCAATGAACCCAGACCAACTCAGCCCAGGTGAACGCTGCGCGGCAACTTCAAACCGCAACTTCGAGGGCCGTCAGGGCCGCGGCGGACGCACGCATCTGATGTCGCCAGCCATGGCAGCCGCGGCTGCCATTACCGGGCGTCTGACCGATGTGCGTGAGATGATGGCACAGCCTGCCTGATTTCAGTCTTGTTCAAACACTCTGGGGGTCCGGGGCAAAGCCCCGGCACTTCCGGACCGGAGAAACCAATGGAAAAATTCACATCGCTGACCGGCATCGCAGCCCCCATGCCACTGGTCAACATCGACACTGACATGATCATCCCCAAGCAATTCCTGAAGACCATCAAACGATCAGGGCTTGGTGTAAACCTGTTCGACGAGATGCGCTATGACAATGACGGTAAGGAAATCCCCGATTTCGTACTTAACCAGCCCGCATATCGCAACGCCGAAATTCTTGTTGCCGGCGATAATTTCGGCTGCGGATCATCGCGCGAACACGCGCCATGGGCGCTGTTGGACTTCGGGATCCGTTGCGTGATTTCAACCAGCTTCGCGGATATCTTCTACAATAACTGCTTCAAGAATGGCATCTTGCCGATCGTTCTGCCGCAAGATCAAGTTGAAATCCTGATGGAGGATGCGCGCAAGGGCGAGAATGCACGCATCGCAATTGATCTCGAATCGCAGATCGTAACCAGCGCAGATGGACAGGAATTCCGCTTCGAAGTTGACCCGTTCAAGAAGCATTGTCTACTCAATGGACTGGACGACATTGGCCTCACTCTAGAAAAAGTATCTGCAATTGATGCTTTCGAAGGACAAGCCGCACAAGCGCGTCCGTGGGTCTAAGCCAATAAAAGCTGGTGTTTGAATGCGGCATCTCTTTGCGATGCCGCATTTTTTCCACGAATTTGATGCAAACTCGCGACAGTTTCTTCTCGAAATTGCCTCAGCTCTGTCCGATCCTGCCCTTGGCTATTGCGAGGGTGGCAGAAAATGGGCAACATTGTGTCAAGAATAAGGCCGTCGCGGCCGATCAGGCGGCGGGACACAAAAAACGCAAGCGCGCCCACTGGCGACGTCAAGGCGTATAAACGAGGCAGCAGAGTTTCCATGTCACATGTGGCACAGTATATTTTGCGCGGATTGTGTATTGCGCTTCTCGTCTTGTGTCCGGCACTGCTATTGCCGGAGATCTCACAAGATGTAGCGCAGGGCATAACTCTGCTTGCAATGCTGGCCGCTGTTGTCGTCATGACGGAATATTCAGCCGCTTATCCCGGTCTGATCGAATTTCGAGATGCCAAACCCTATAATCGGCTGCGCTTCTGTATGCTTGCAGTGGTTGTGCTGGCAATTACTCTCTTGCAGCGTGATCTTTTATTGACGCCCGGTGCGGATACCTTCTTTGTGTCGGGGGCAATCGGGCTGGGCAATATCCTTGATTTTCCGTTTAGCCCGGTGAGGCTCCTGGTGCTGTCGTTACCGCAAGGACTGGCACCTGAACATATGGCCATTGTCGCAGCCGCTGCGGCGCTCGCGTATATCATGTCGTTGATTGGTCTCGCGGTTTTTCTGGTGGCGATGTTCTTCGGATACTGGCCACGCAGCGACATTGCATTCAACGTTTGGGTCAACTTGCCGAATTTCGACCCCACAAAAGGCGTCGACGTCGTCCAGCGACTTGAACGAGACGCGCAGGTTAACGTTTTGTTAGGCATTATTCTGCCATTCTCTCTCCCCGTGTTGCTGCATATTTCGACCTTTCTGGTGCAACCAATGACGTTGGAAACACCTCTGGCGCTTGTTTGGGGGGTGTCGCTCTGGGCATTCATACCCGTCAACCTGATCATGCGCGGTGTCGCGATGTATCGGATTGCCCAACTGGTGCGGGCACAACGTCGGCGCATAGCCGAAGCAGAGGATGCTTTGCCACTACCGGCGCGGTCTGCCTATTCCTGATTGTTGCATCTCTGTCTGGCATAACACCTGCGCTTGCGGGCGCAAGCAATGCTGACAGGCTGCGGTTGGCATTCTGGCGGATCGACCTAGGTGGTCGCGGCCCCGGATACGCGCTTCGTGATATTCTTGCGCGCGCTCCAGCGCCAGTCACCAAAGCAAGGGTCATTGCCCATATAGCGCCCGACATCGTGGTGGTGTCTGGTCTCGATTATGATCATGGGCATGCAGCACTTTACGCATTCAGAAACCTTATAGCAGCCAAGGGCCACGTCCTGCCGTACATCTTTGCATTGCCCAGCAATTCAGGACTGCGTCTACAATTGAATGACAACAGCGTGACGACAGACCATGTTCAAGGGTACGGCCATTTCACTGGTGCGCGAGGTCTGGCGCTTCTCTCGCGTTTCCCGGTGGAAACTCTGTCTGTTCGTGATTTCACGCAGATGCTGTGGCGCGATCTGCCACGCGCTACCCTGCCAGACGTGGCTCCTGACTGGCTGGATCACCAGCGACTGTCCAGCACAGGGCACTGGGACATCCCGCTTGCGCTAGATCATGACCAGACAATTAGTCTGCTGATCTATCAGGCAGGTCCGCCTGTGTTTGATGGCGATCTTTTTGCAAACAAGGACCGCAACCATGACGAAACCGCCTTCTGGTCAGCCTATCTGAATAATGATCTGCCTGAACCCGCGCCTTCAGGAGCGTTCGTAATCATGGGTGGCAGCAACCTGGACCCTTTCGACGGCGATGGGCGGCATGAGGCGATCCGCGCGCTTCTGGCACATCCGCGTTTGCAAGACCCTGAACCCATTAGCGACGGCGCGCGCATGGCTGGTGACGACGCCAAAAATCGCGCTCATCGTGGCCCTCCGGAACTCGATACCGTGCACTGGCCGCAGGAAAACGGGCCGGGCAATCTGCGGGTCAGCTATATTCTGCCCTCTGTAGAATTGCGCACGATTGATGCGGGCGTTTTCTGGCCAGAAGCCACGACACCAGAAGCAGAACTGCTTGGAGATCCTAACACGCCTGTCACACCGCATCGGCTGATCTGGGTTGATCTTGACCGCACAAGCATCCCCGCGCAGCAAGTCCCCTAGTTGATCAGTCCCGCATGGCGCATTGCAGCGTCCATTCGTGCCTTGGCGCTTTCGGTCAGTCCCACCAGTGGCAGGCGCACTTCCTCACGACACTTTCCAAGACGCGACAGACCATATTTCGCAGCGACCAAACCAGGCTCGACAAAGATGGCGACATGCAGGGGCATCAACTGGTCATGCAATTCCAACGCACGCACATGATCGCCGGCCAGACTGGCTTCCTGAAACGCGGCGCATAAACGCGGCGCAACATTCGCCGTCACTGAAATACAACCCACACCGCCCTGCGCATTGAACCCCGGCGCGGTCGCGTCTTCGCCAGACAACTGAATGAAATCGGGCCCGCAGGTCATGCGCTGCAAACTCACACGCTCCAGCTTGCCGGTCGCATCCTTCACACCGACGATGCGCGGCAGTTCTGCCAGCCGCCCCATCGTTTCAGGTGTCATATCCACGACCGACCGGCCAGGAATGTTGTAGATGATGATCGGCAACTCACAACAATCATGCACAGCCTTGAAATGAGCGAAAAGCCCATCTTGTGTCGGCTTATTGTAATAGGGCGTCACAACCAGCCCCGCGTCAGCACCAACCCGCTCGGCATGGCGCATGAAACCCATTGCTTCAGTGGTGTTGTTTGACCCGGCCCCTGCAATCACAGGCACGCGCCCGGCAGCAGCCTTCACGGTTTCTTCGATCACCCGTTCATGTTCTGCGTAGCTGAGTGTCGGACTTTCGCCAGTTGTTCCAACCGGAACCAGACCATGCGATCCCTCAGCGATCTGCCAGTCAATCAGCGCATGCAGTGCATCGAGATCAAGCGCACCGTCTTTCAGCGGAGTGACCAATGCCGGTATGGACCCTCTGAACTGCATCTGCGCCTCCTGTTTGATCAATGGCAATCTATACGCGTGCAAAACCAGCTTTCGCAAATGTGTCTTGCCGCCCTGAGCGAGGCGGTTAGAACTATCGACGATGATTTTCAAGTTCAAAAGAAAGCAATCCATGAGGCATGGGCAAGGCACGAGGTTGCAATTGCGCGTTATAATGCTGACGCTGGCGGGGTTTATCGCGACAGCTGCAACTGCACAGACAAGCCCGCCCCCCTCGCGTGCGGCAGGCCTTTTGGGCAGCGCGATAACCTCGGCGCAGGTGGGGCGGACAGACGAAGCACTGCGTCAAGTTGCCGATATTGCACCTATCGCACAGGACATCGTTCGCTGGCAGGCTTTACGCTCCGGTCATGGCAGTCTGGATGATTATATTGAATTTCTGGACACAAAATCGCACTGGCCATTGCTAAACACCGTCCAGCGGCAAGCGGAAGAACTGATCGCCAACACCAGCACCACAAAAATCCTGGCATTTTTCGAGAACCGCGCGCCGGTCTCGGAGACCGGCCTTTTGGCAAAGGTGTTTGCTTTGCGGGATGCGGAGAAGGCGAATGACGCAGAGGCCATGGCCGTGGCCCTGTGGCGCGAGAATACGCTTTCAGGTGAAAGCGAACTGCGCTTGATCCGGGCCTTTGAACCGGCCCTCGCATCGCACCATGAAGCCCGTCTTGATATGCTGTTATGGCAAGGCGACCGCGCGGCGGCAACGCGACACCTGAACCGGGTCAATAGCGGGGCGCAGGCTGTCGCGCGCGCGCGCATCGCATTGCAAGAACGCGCGAACGGTGTGGATGCGTTGGTCGCGGCAGTGCCGGACACATTGCAACACCATCCCGGTCTGATGCATGACAGGTTCGAATTCCGAATGCGAGCTGGGAACTATGACGGCGCGGGAGATCTGATTATTGAGCAATCACGCCGCCCTGAAGGGCTGGGCGATGCAGATGCTTGGGGCCGCAGGCGCATATTTCTGGTTCGAACCGCCATGTCTGATGGCGATTTCCAGCGCGCCTATGATCTGGCAACACCACATGGGCTTCAGGACGGTTTGAATTTTGTGGATCTGGCCTTTCTGGCGGGCTTTATCGCCTTGATTCATCTGGAGCAGCCCGAAGCTGCGTTGGAGCATTTCCGGGCGCTGCGGGTACGAAGCTCCAGTCCGATTTCGCTGGGCCGCGCGGGATACTGGGAGGGGCGCGCACATGAGGCTTTAGGCGACGGGATCTCTGCGCAGGCTGCCTATGAATTCGGAGCAGAGCATCAGAGCAGCTTCTATGGCCAAATGGCCGCCGACAGGTTGGGCATGTCTCTTGACCCTGCACTTGTACATGGACCAACATACCCGGACTGGCGCGAAACATCACTTGCACAATCAGACCTGTTGGAAGCTGCGCTGTTGTTGCGCGAGGCCGGCCAATGGCACGAAGCGCGTCGGTTCTTGTTATTTCTTGCCCGGCAACTGGATACAGAAGCAGAGCTTGGCGCGCTTGGTGACTTGATGCTGGCGATAGGCGAGCCGAATTTCGCCCTGAATGTCGCCAAGATTGCGGTGCAGTCCGAGATCGTTCTGCCCCGTGCCTATTTCCCGCTGACTGATCTGACGCAAGCTGACCTGCCCGCACCGATGGACTTGGTGAAGGCGATTGCCCGCCGCGAAAGCGAATTCGACCCGGCGGTGGTTAGCCCTGCCGATGCTCGCGGGTTGATGCAGGTATTGCCGGGTACAGGTCAGATGATGGCGCGAAAACTGGGCGTGCCGTTTCAGGCCAGCGATCTGACTGGAAATCCAGGCCTGAATGCCCGGTTGGGTGCGGCCTATTTGAGTGAATTGCGCGACGAATTTGGTCCGTCTCTGGCGCTTGTCGCTGCCGGGTACAATGCCGGGCCGGGTCGTCCGCGCCAGTGGATTCCGCGCCTCGGCGATCCACGCGATGCATCTGTCGATTTTGTCACATGGGTTGAAAGCGTTCCGTTTTCTGAAACACGCAACTACATCATGCGCGTGGCCGAATCGCTGGTGATCTATAGGTCACGGCTGGCGGGCAGCCCGCAGCCTATCGGTATGGAAGCGCTGCTGCGCGGGCGCTGATCATCAGGTCAGCGCGATTACAAATCCCACGGCAATCAGCAACCCACCCGCGATCCGGTTCGTGCGGGCAATCGCAGTCCCTGATTTCAACAGGGCGCGGGCTTTGTCGATCAGAACTGCCAGCCCCAGATTGCCCAGCATTGGAATGGCGGCAGATACGAACAGGATCGCCATGATGTCTGGCCATGTCAGCCGCGTCAGATCGAAAAACCCCGGCAAGACGCCCATGTAAAACAGGATGGCCTTCGGATTGGCGAGAATGACAGTGACACCCGCAGCAAAGCCTGCTGCCGCACCCGGCCGCGTCAAACGACTATCAGCAGAGAGGTCACGCGCGGCGTGCCGGATAAGCTGCGCGCCCATGACTACGAACATGGCGACAGCGACCCATTTCATCGCTTCCAGCAAGTCACCATAGATCGACAAAATCCATGTCAGCCCGAAGATCGCAGCAAGGGGCCAGAACATATCGCCTAACGCAACCCCCACCGCCAAGGGTGCGGCTGACGCGAAGCCACCCGACATGGCGCGCGCGGTCAGGGCCACCCAGACTGGGCCGGGCGTCAGAAACAGGATCAGAATGGCGCCTGCATAAAAGGCAAGCTCTAGGGCTGTGATCGTCATTGTGCCTCTGGCAATGTCAGGCTGCCATCATCCGATAATGGCCAGAACGGGTTATGGGCCAATTCCCAGACATGGCCATCGGGATCGGCGAAATACCCCGAATAACCACCCCAGAACACGGCTTCTGGGGCTTTCAGCGCAGTTGCGCCCGCAGTGAGTGCTTCTGCAAAGGTCGCATCGACTTCCTCGCGGCTGTTGAAATTCTGACACAAGGTCACGGCCCCCGCACCAAGCGCTGCGCCTTCGCGGCCTTGATCCTTCGCCAGTTCCGCGCGCCCGAACAGCATCAGTGCTTGTCCGTGAAGCTGAAAACAGGCCATGCCCTCGACCTCTTGTGCAGTGGCCCAGCCGAGGCCTTTGTAGAAAGCCTTGGCGCGGGCAAGATCTGTCACGCCAAGGGTAATCAGGGTGACGCGCTGCCGGGGCAAGCTCATTGGGAAATCTCCTGCAACTGCGAGAGCCCGTCACTCTCAAATACGTTGAAATGCTGCGCCCGTACCCCAAGTTCTGTGAACAGCTCTGCGCCAGTACCTGTCAGAAAAGCCTGTGCGCCAAGATCACACACTGCGTCATAAAGCGCCGCCCGGCGGCCAACGTCAAGATGCGCTGCCACTTCATCCAGAAGCAGAATTGGCGGGCCACCGCGCAAGGTTGCAAGCGCGCGCGCGTTGGCCAGAATGATCGAGATCAGCAGCGCCTTCTGTTCGCCGGTCGAGCAATGTTGCGCGGCCATGCCCTTGGTTGCCCAGATTGCCTGTAGATCAGCACGGTGCGGCCCGGCCAGGCTGCGCCCTGCCGCCATATCACGCCTGCGCCCTTCGGCCAGCAGTGTGGCCAGCTCACCCGCTTGATGCGGCGCTGTGCAATCAAGTGTCAACTCTGCTTCGGGAAATGGCCCATCCGGGTCGCCATGGGCCGCGAGGCTTGCCAGACCATGACGCCGATTGGCGGCGATCTTCGCGCCCGCCTCTGCCATTTGCGCCTCCAGCGCCGCATACCATCGCGCGTTGTTAATACCTTCACGCAACAACTTGTTGCGCTGGCGCATGGCCTTTTCATAGCTCAAAGACTGCGCCGCATGGTCTGGACGGAAACTCAGGACAATCCGGTCCAGAAACCGTCTGCGCCCATCCGCGCCTTCAAGCCAGAGCCGGTCCATCGCGGGCGTCAGCCACAGCATCGCCGTCACTTCACCCAAAGCCGTTTGCGGGGCAGCTTTCTCGTCGATCCGTAGTTGGCGCGACTGGCCCGGCTCTGCCCATGTCTCGACGGCGCGCAGACCGTCAGGTGCAGCGATTTCAGCCCGGATTTTCCAGCCCAGCGCCTGCGGACGCCGCGCTATTTCATCCACACTGGCCCGGCGCAGGCCGCGTCCTGGCGACAACAACGAAACCGCCTCAAGAATGTTCGTCTTGCCCGCCCCATTCAGCCCCGACAGGACAACGGGCCGCCCATCCAGCACCATCCGCGTGCGCTGATGCGAGCGGAAGTGCGATAGTGTCAGAGAGGAGACAAAAACCGACATAGCCCAGCGGTAGAAAGTTTCGCAGCAAGTTTCCAGCACGAAAAAGCCCCGCATTCAGCGGGGCTTTGCGAGTGCGATTATGTGCGGACTTAAACCCGCATCGGCATCACGACATAAACTGCACTGGTATCATTGCCCTCACGCATCAGCGTCGGATCGCCGGAAGAGTTGAACAGGAAGACCGCGTTTTCACGATCCACCTGATTTGCGATCTCCAGCAGATACTTTGCGTTGAAGCCGATTTCCAACCGCTCATCGCCATAGGCAACAATCAGTTCTTCTTCAGCCGCACCAGAATCAGGCGCATTGACCGACAGGACCAGCTTGTCATCTTCCAATGCCAGTTTGACTGCACGCGAACGCTCGGATGACACTGTGGCCACGCGGTCAACCGCCTTGGCAAATTCCGCAGCATCAACTTCCAGTCGCTTGGTATTCTGGGTCGGAATGACGCGGGTATAATCGGGAAAAGTTCCGTCGATGACTTTTGACGTCAGCGTGATGTCAGGCGTGGCAAAACGGATCTTTGTTTCTGATACCGATACGGCGATTTCCATTTCGTCATCATCGAGCAGCTTACGCAATTCACCGACTGTCTTGCGCGGAACAATCACACCAACCATTTGTTCGGCCCCAGCGGGTAAAGTCGCGTCAATTCGGGCCAACCGATGACCATCAGTGGCCACGCAGCGCAGCATGCGCCCGCCATCACCGTCGGCCACATGCATATAAACACCATTCAGGTAATAGCGCGTCTCTTCCGTCGAGATCGCGAATTTCGCCTTGTCGAAAAGCCTGCGCAGGACAGACGCTGGTGCAGCGAAATTAGCGCTATATTCACTGCTGGCCATAACCGGGAAGTCTTCTTTCGGCAAAGTCGCCAATGAAAAGGTAGAGCGCCCCGCAGAGACCTGCAGACGACCGGTGCGCGCATCATTGACCATTTCCACCAATGCCCCATCGGGCAACTTGCGAACGATCTCGTGCAAAAGAACCGCAGATACCGTTGTTGCGCCAGCACTTTCGACCATTGCGGGCGCTCGGTCCACAACTTCGATATCAAGATCGGTCGCGCGCAAGCGAACACTGGCTTCATCAGCTTCAATCAGCACATTGGCCAGAATCGGGATAGTGTTGCGCCGTTCGACCACAGATTGCGCCTGAGACAAGGCCTTGAGCAAAACGGCCCGTTCAATACTGATCTTCATGCCCTTGATCCCATTCTTTTGCAGGCAGAAAATGCCCTGCCGGGGAGCGAGAGCCTAGTCAATTCTGCCACCGCGACAAGTGGTTTTTACATTTTGCGGGGTTTATCAGCTTTCCAGAAGACGGCGCAACAGTTCGATGTCTTCATTCAGCTGGCTGTCGGTTCCACGCATCTCTTCCACCTTTCGCACACCATGCAAAATCGTGGTGTGATCGCGCCCACCAAAGCGCCGACCTATTTCGGGCAGCGAACGTGAAGTGAGTTCCTTGGACAGATACATCGCGATCTGACGCGGACGCGCAATCGTGCGGGTACGTTTTGGGCCAAGCATATCCGATAGCCGGATATTGAAATGCTCTGCCACCTTGCGCTGAATTTCTTCGACTGTGACCCGACGTTCAGAGGTCCGCAAGATGTCAGAAAGGCAGTCCTGCACCATATCCATGCTGATTTCCTGGCCAATCAGGCTGGAAAACGCGAACAGCCGCTGCAACGCGCCTTCAAGAACGCGCACATTTGTCGTGATCCGATGCGCAAGAAACTCGAAAATCCCGTCACTGATCTTGACGCTGCCATAGGTCTGCGAGAACTGCGCTGCCTTGCGCTGCAAAATGCCCAGTCGTAGCTCGTAATTGGTAGGATGCAGGTCAACCACCAACCCGCATTGCATACGCGAGGAAATCCGTGCCTCCAGATCTTTTATTTCGCCCGGCGCGCGGTCAGCAGATATGATGATCTGCTTGTTTTGATCAACTAACGCATTGAAAGTATGAAAGAATTCTTCCTGCGTGCTGTCTTTGCCTGCAATGAACTGAACATCATCGACCATAAGCACATCGACCGAGCGAAAGATGTTCTTGAAATCCATGATCTCGCGGTCGCGCAGCGCCTGCACGAAACGATACATAAATTTCTCCGCCGATAGAAAGAGAACCTGAAGATCCGGCCTTTTCTCGGTCAACTCCCACGCGATGGCCTGCATCAAATGCGTTTTGCCAAGCCCAACCCCACCGTAAAGAAACAACGGGTTGAAGGTAACTGCGCCACCTTCGGCAACGCGACGCGCGGCGGCATGGGCCAACTCATTGGGCTTGCCGACAACAAAATTGTCGAATCTCAGTTTTGAATCGAGGGTCGATCCCTGAAGAACCTGATCATTTGAGCTTGGCTGCCGGACAGGCTCGGCTTGAACGCGCGGCGCAGCATTGCTTCCAACAATGAAATCAAGCCGGATCACATCATTTCCGGTATTGCGCATCAGCGTCAGAATCTGATCGTGATAGTTGCGTTTAACCCAGTCACCTACAAATCGCGATGGAGCACGGAACCGCGCAACGCCATCGCCTATCTCAAGGCATTCAAGCGGTTCTATCCAGCTTTTGTGGTTACTGTCCCCAACTTCGCGCCGCAACTCATCAGAAATCTCCGCCCAAAGTTCCGCCACCATCGCCCCCAGTCATTTCTTGTTCTAGTGTCCGAATGCAAGAGGCTCGCCTCGCCTCGTCGCATCTTATGCGCCGATCACAGGCTAGGCACGCAAGTCACCCAAGATCGAGACTAGGTCCCGATCAACGATGTTTCTCATTGCAGCATTCAGACACGAATCCGCAGCAACACCAACACAAAAAGTACAACGCCGACCTATAACAAACCATCCGGGACAACAGCGCCCGGCACAGCCGTCAAGGACCCCCAAGGTCAATTCGAGTCGCAAAGTGACATTACCAAGGACGCAAGTTGGATCGCAACACAACAACAGCCTTGACGGCACAGGTAGTGACAAAGAATCGGCGGGCTGCGATAAATCCGCACTTGCATCAGACATAAAAAAAGGCGCCCTGAGGCGCCCTTTTTCGTTGCGTCACAAAATGTAACTCAAGCACTCAAAGCTTTGATGCGCGCAGAAAGACGCGACATTTTGCGCGCAACTGTATTCTTGTGCATCACACCTTTTGTAACACCGCGTGCCAATTCTGGCTGGGCTTGACGAAGCGCATCCTTCGCAGCATCGGCATTCCCTGATGCAATAGCTTCTTCAACTTTGCGCAGGAAGGTGCGGATGCGCGAGCGACGCGCTTTGTTGACTTCTGTGCGCCGCTCAAGCTGACGTGCGCGTTTCTTTGACTGGGGCGTATTGGCCATGGGCTTTCGTCTTTCGTATCCGTTTCAAATCTATCACGCAACGGACCTGCGACTGACCTGAAAGGTCAGTCCGACTCGTGCCTAAAGCGGGCCCACGCGCATGTAGCAGGGGCTATACGTTACACATTCGCAAAAGAAAAGCGCGAATCGCGCTCAACTATCGCGGAACTGCGGCTGACGCTTTTCCAAAAAGGCCGACATGCCCTCTTTCTGGTCATCGCTGCTGAACAGCATGTGAAACACGCGCCGTTCGAACAACAGTCCTTCACGCAAGGTTGTTTCATAGCTTCGGTTGACAGCCTCTTTGACGACCTTCACCGTAACCTGAGATTTCTCGGCGATCTTTCCCGCAGCCGCCATTGCCTCTTCCATCAGCTTCTTGGCAGGCACGACACGGCTGACAAGGCCGGAACGCTCAGCTTCCTCAGCATCCATGAATCGGCCTGTCAGATGCATGTCCATCGCCTTGGATTTGCCGACGAAACGGGTCAGGCGTTGCGTGCCGCCAATTCCCGCGACAACACCGAGGTTGATTTCCGGTTGCCCGAATTTGGCGGTGTCAGCGGCAATGATGAAATCACACATCATCGCCAATTCGCATCCGCCGCCCAGCGCGTAGCCTGCAACCGCAGCGATGATAGGTTTGCGAATGCGCAAAAAAGTCTCGGTTTCAGAGCCGAAGAAATCGGCCTCGAACATATCGACAGAGCCTTTCTCTGCCATCTCCTTGATATCAGCGCCCGCTGCGAAGGCCTTGTCAGAGCCGGTGATGACAATACACCGCACTTTGTCGTTCTTGTCAGCAGCGCTCAGGGCGTCGGCGAGTTCTCCCAGAAGAGTGCTATTGAGAGCATTCAGGGCTTCGGGGCGGTTCAGGCGGATCAGTGCGACATGATTATCGATATCGACGATCAGCGTTTCATAGGCCATGAGAGGCACCTTGATTGTTTCGGTTGGCCCATTGGCATATCAGCTTGCGGCTTGGGATCAAGTCATCTCTGGCAAGCGGCGCAATAGAAGCTCGACCGGCCGGATTGTACAATCCGACGCACATTTTCGGGGCAATCCGGCGTAACACATGCTGCCCCCTCGCGCCCGTAGACACGAAAAGCATGCTGAAAATACCCCATCTCACCAGTGGCTTGACGGTAATCGCGCAAAGATGAGCCCCCTGCCTCAATGGCCTCTCGCAAAGTCGCGCGTATCGTTTGGGTCAGAGTGGCGATCCGGGATGCACTGATGCGACCTGCTGCGCGCGCAGGGTGGATGCCAGCGCGAAATAACGCTTCGCAGACATAGATATTGCCCAAGCCTGCAACGATTCGCTGATCCAGCAGCGCTGTCTTGATCGCGGTCTTACGCCCCGCAAGCTGATCGGCAAGATAGGCAGCGTGAAATTCATTGCCCAAAGGTTCGGGGCCCAAGCGCGCCAGAAGCGGATGTGCGTCCAGCACTGCGGTTGCACAAAGGTCCATCGCACCAAAACGGCGCGGATCATTGAACGTGACGCGCGCGCCATTATCCATGTGGAACAGGACATGATCGTGTTTTTCGACAGCCGGATGGTCAAAATGAAACGCACCTGGCACAAAAGGCGCGTTAAGTCCTGAAATCACCATGCGCCCGGACATGCCAAGATGGATAATCAGGCTCTCGCCACAGTCCAGATCGGCCAGAATATATTTTGACCGCCGCCGCAACTGCGTCACGCGCGCCCCGCTTAGCCGCGCCTCCATATTCACCGGAAAGGGCCAGCGCAGATCGGCTCGGCGTAACACAGCCTGCTGGATCACATGACCTTCCATCGCGGGCAACAGACCCTGCCGGACGGTTTCAACTTCGGGCAATTCGGGCATAGATGCTCCGCGTACTGTCACGGGGTCGCATTGTGTCGGCCCCTTTTCCTCCTATAAGGAAGGCAAGAGCACGCCCACAAGGGGCAGTCGGCGGAGTGCGGCAGATATGACCGAAACAGACAAGACAACTCATTTCGGGTTTCAGACAGTTGATGAAGATCAGAAGGCCGGGCTTGTGCACGGTGTCTTCAGCAGTGTTGCATCGAAATATGACGTGATGAATGATCTGATGTCCATGGGCATTCATCGTGTCTGGAAGGATGCCATGATGGATTGGCTGGCCCCTCGTCCGGGCCAGCGCCTGCTCGACGTTGCTGGCGGCACGGGCGATGTGGCCTTCCGGTTTCTGGACCGCGCGGGCGACGGGGCAAGCGCCACAGTACTCGACATGACCGAAATGATGCTTTTGGAAGGGCAGAAGCGTGCCGAAGCCACCGACAAGGCCCATGCGCTGGACTGGGTTGTGGGCGATGCAATGGCGCTTCCGTTCGAGGATAACAGTTTCGACGTCTACACCATCAGTTTCGGCATCCGTAACGTCACCCGCATCGAGGACGCATTGGCGGAAGCCTATCGCGTGCTGCGTCCCGGCGGGCGCTTGATGGTGTTGGAATTCAGCCAGATCCCAAATGATCTGATGCAGAAAGTATATGATCTGTATTCCTTCAACGTGATCCCGACCATGGGCAAAGTCGTCACCGGCGATCGTGACAGCTACCAATATCTTGTCGAATCGATCCGCCGCTTCCCCGATCAGGACCGCTTTGCCGAGATGATCCGCACAGCAGGTTTCGGGCTGGCGAAATACCGTAACTTGTCCATGGGCATCGCCGCGCTGCATTCAGGCTGGAAACTCTAGATCATGCGTGGACCCTTCAACCTCTGGCGGCTGATCCGCACAGGCGCGACATTTGAGCGTACGGGCGCAATGGCTGTGGTGCTAGAAGCCATGCAGGCCCCGCCACGTCTGCGATTTGCCGCCCGTGTGCTGGGTTGGCCCTTCAAATTGCTGGGGCTATCGGGCGATCCAGATCTGCCGCCCCTGACCCGTGCGCTAACGGCACTTGGACCAGCATATATCAAGTTTGGCCAGACGCTCGCCACGCGCCCCGATGTCGTAGGACAGGAACTGGCGGACCAGTTGCGCTACCTGCAGGATAAGCTTCCCCCCTTCCCCCGCCAGAAGGCGCTGGAAATGATCGCTGAAGATCTGGGGCAGCCTGTCGATCAGATTTTCTTGGACCTGTCGGAACCTGTTGCGGCAGCGTCTATCGCGCAGGTGCATTCGGCAATCTTGCGCGATACCGGTGCAAAAGTGGCCGTGAAGGTGCTGCGCCCCGGCGTGGAACGCGCTTTTCGCACGGATATCGACGCCTTTTATTTTGCGGCCAGTGTGATCGAATGGCTGTTGCCAATGACACGCCGCCTGCGCCCGATCGACGTGATCACGCATTTCGAATCCGTGGTAGAAGGCGAATTAGATTTACGCCTTGAAGCCGCTTCTGCGGCAGAATTCGCCGCCAATACCGAACAGGATGCGGGCTTCAATGTGCCCCGTCCGATCTGGAACCTGTCATCGCGGCGGATCATGACGCTGGGCTGGGCCGAGGGCATGCCAATGGGCGATAATGCCGCGTTGGACCGCCACGGGATTGACCGGCAGGAACTGGGCACGCGCGTGCTTACACTATTCTTGCGCCATGCTCTGCGCGACGGTTTTTTCCACGGCGACATGCATCAGGGGAACCTGAAAGTTACCGCCAGTGGCGAAATCATCGCGCTGGATTTCGGCATCATGGGTCGCATCGATCCCTTCACCCGCCGCGCCTATGCCGAGATTCTTTTTGGTTTTATCCGCAAGGATTACCGCCGCGTGGCCGAAGTTCATTTCGAGGCCGGCTATGTGCCACCCGACCGCGATATCGACGAATTTGCGCGAGCGCTGCGTTCCGTTGGTGAGCCGATTTTCGGCATGGATGCGCGCTACATTTCCATGGCAAAACTACTGGCCTATCTGTTCGAGGTCACGGAACGTTTCGGCATGGAAACCCGGACCGAACTGATCTTGCTGCAACGCACGATGGTCGTGGTTGAAGGCGTGGCGCGCTCGCTCAACCCCGAAATCAACATGTGGCAGGTCGCCAAGCCTGTGGTTGAGGAATACATACGCGAGAGCATCGGTCCAAAAGCGCTTGCTCAGGATCTTGCGCAGACAGCGCGCATTCTCACGCGCTTTGGACCGCATTTGCCAAGACTGGTCGAAGAGGCGCTGATCGCGCAAGCCCACCGTGAGAAACCCCGCCCTGAAAGGCGCCAAATTGGCCCCCTTGGCGGCGCGTTGGTCGGGGCCGGTCTACTGGGGGTTGGCGTAGTAATTGGCACGCTGGTCTGAGGCGATCAGAGCCAGTCCGGACCAGCCGCCAACTGCGTGACCGTTTGCTGCAATCGGGCGCGTTCCAGCAAGACCAACATGCCGGGCGCATCGAAAGCCAGTGTCACTTCTGCGCTGGCTGCCCGGTTTGAGGTGCCAATTGTGCTATCTGGTGCAAATTGCAACCCGTCGATAGGCCAATGCAATCCGGAAGAGCGCCCTGTAACCGCCGTCATGGGAAACAGGGACACGCGCTCGCCTACTGACAGATCAAGGCTGATTTGTGGGGGGGCCAGAAAGCAGATGTCCTGCGCACATAATAGCACCACACGCGCACGGCCGTGCCAGACAAGCGAAGTCATCGCCGCCAGCGTGTGATCCAGCCGTGCCCCGTCGAACCCCAGCCCGATAATGAACGGTGCCTGAATAAGTCTCAGGCATTTGTCAAAATCCGTGCTGTCCTGTTCCGGAACCGAAACAAGGCGCCCCGCAAGCTGCCGCTTCAGCGCGGAATCAAGCGAATCCATGTCTCCGATCACCTGATTTGGAATATGGCCCATTGCGCACAGAGCATTTGCGCCACCGTCCGCAGCCACAAGAACAGGCGCGAGTGCCATTGCAAGCGACAAGTCCTGCACGGCAAAGGCGCCACCCCCGACAAGTGTGACACCTTGGATCGTCTCGACAGCCATAGACATTGCGATATTCTTTCAAATTGGGCGAATCGTCATAGTTTTGGCCTTATTCAGATCATTAAAATACCTAAGTCTGAACATCTAATCGCTCATCTGATCCGCGAGTGTGGCTCCATAGAGGTAAGGAAAGCGAGTAAATTATGGTAAGTCCAAGCAAGATACTGACAGTGTCTTACGGCACGTTTTCATGCACGCTCGAAGGCTTTGACGAACCCTTCGGCACGATGCAGGCCATCGCCGAGTATTTCCGCAATCTGGCGGCCGAAGATCGATATTTCGGCGCGGAACCTCCGACACCGGATGCTGATATGCTACATCGTATCGCAGAACGTGAAATCCATCGTCGGGTTGAAGCGCGCGTTCAAGAAAATGGCGTATTGCTGCGACCACAGGCTGAAGAACGCACCACTCCGGCTGCGGCAGAGGCAACAGCCGCATCGCCCGCAATAGCGGCACCGGTTGAAGTTGCCGCATCTGACGAAGTCGCGGCAACCGGCGCTGAACCCACCGCCAGCACGCAACCAGCATCTACGACAGCGACAACAGAAGACGCACCGCCGCCCACCTACGAGATGCCCAAGTCAGAAGCGCCAGCACCAATTCCGACAGAGATGAGCGACAAGCTGGCGCGCATCCGTGAAGCAGTTGCGAAATCATCGCTCGCACCAGCCGTCAGCGCAGTAGCAGCACAGGGTAGCCCAGACGTCGCGCCAGTCACGATTTCCGAGCCCATTGCAGCGACCGACACAGATCCTGATACGCTTCTTGCCGAAGCACCTGAGCCGGTGCAAGAATCCATTGCGGATGCCCAAGGCAGCCAACAACCATCTGAAGACGAGACAGAGTCCCCCCTTGAGGGCTTGTTCGATGAAGATACGGTCGAAGAATCGAGCCTCGCTGCACATTTCGAGCGTGTTGATGAAGATGACGACATCTTCCATGACGAACCAGAAGAAATGGCCGCGCAGGATTATGATGCTGACCTTGTGGCGGTGTCCGATGCGCCCGAATTCGTAGACGAAACTGCAGCCCAGTCTCGCGCTGACACTGAAGAGCCGCTGGATTTTGAGTTCAGTGACGAAGACGAACTGGAAACAGAGACCGTCCCGGAAGTTGCGCATACAGAAGTTGCCGATCACGAGTCTGCAGAAAAAGAAAGCGCCGAAGTCGAACTGGCGGTGTCGCCAAGCGATGAGCAGGATGACGATGACGCTCTTGATGCCATGGTCGCGCAGATGGAAGAAGATGATCTGCGTTCGCAAATCAGGGGGGGTCTTGGCGATACCGGTTTGTCTGACAGTGACGAAGACGAACTTGTCGGCGAGCTTGTCGAGATCGAGAAATCCGTCCAGGCGAAGCGCCCATCAAAAGCCCGCAAGGTTTTTGAATCGCTTGGCGCCGACACCGAAGACACTGCAGAACGTTTGCTTGAGACGGCGCGCGCCGAACTTGGCCAGCAGGATTCGCTGCGCCGTCGCGATGCATTTGAGCATATGCGCGTTGCTGTGGACGCTGCACGCGCGGAAGAAAAAGCGACCGGGCCGCGCCGCCGCGATCTTGCACAGGAACTGGAAATCGAGCGCTATCGCGGTGACATGAACGGGCCGGAACCACTGGAGCCATCAGCGCCGCGCACTAAAGAACACAGTGCGCGTTCCGAAGCGCCAAAAGCCGAGCC
>SKGU01000320.1 GCA_007117255.1 Natronohydrobacter sp.
TCTCAGCCTCAATGGCCTGCGCTCTGAGCGCCTCAATCGCTTCGGTCGAGGTCATTTCAGGCTTCAGCGTGGCATAATCCGAGGTCATGACCGATCCGACGGTCCATTCCTCATAGGCCGCGAGACGGCGCAAATCCTCGCGTTCGGCTTTTGACAAGGCGGGCAGGATGGCTTCCTGTGCTTCCTCATCTAGTTGCTTGAACAGGTCGGCACGCTCGTCATGGCTCATGGCGGTCATCAGGGCGACCAGTTCGCGCCGTGGAATGCGTGTGGCCAGATCGACCTGCGCAGTGGCGCGCAGATACCCCAGAAGTTCGGCCTGATCATGCAAGGGCAGAAGCCGCATCACGGCCAGATCATCGCCCACTTCCAGCTCTTCGATCAGGGCCGCGATATCCGCAAGCTCCTGCGCTTCGATGAATTCCCGAATGGCACCATGCTGCTCTTCATGTAACAGCCGCGCCACTTCGACTGCGATAAAGCCCGCATCAAAGCCGGCGCGCTCGCCCTGCGGGTCGAACCGGATATCCCCGAGTGATGTCTGGATTGTCATGGCCTACCCCCTTGCGCTGGCGCAACGGGGGCGGCGCGCCAAGGTCATCCCCGGCAGGCAGCCCGCGCAGCGCGCGGCATATTGCTGTCATATAATCCGGATCGCAAATCTTGCGTCCGACTGGAACTGCCGTCCATTGTTGCCCTACAAACCAACGTCGATCAGACCAACCGACGTGCAGGTCATATGCAGTCTGGTGCAGCAAGTCAATTTCCGAGTGCCGATTTCAGGCTGCACTGACCCGGATAGCGTGTTGCTGCCCGTCGCATGCTTGATTGAACGCCGTTTGATGAAATCGAAACCGACGCGCCGCAGAGTTGTGATGCGGGCTTTTACGCAGGTGGCTTGCGCTAAGGGTGGTGAACACATCTAACGGCGCAACGTGACTGACCTAATCACAGATTGGGGCATCTTGCCTGCGCAGGCGCATATGCGTGGGGATGGTACCGGGCGAAACAGGCGGCGCGCCCGGCTCTGTCATTTGGCCTCGCGTTCCGGCACCGGGCTGGTCGCCTTGACCTGTGGAATGACCCGGTCGCGCCCGTCCGCCTTTGCCTGATAAAGCGCTTTGTCGGCCACAAGCATAAGCGATTGCAGGTCAGCCCCATCACGGCCCAGAACTGACAGGCCCGCCGAGATGGTGATTTGTGGCAGCGCCTGTCCCTGCGCCGAAATCTGTGCTGTGCGGATCGCCTCACGCAGCAATTCGGCCTGCGCAACTGCTTCATCAGCATTCATATCTAGGCAAAGCAAGGTGAACTCTTCCCCACCCATGCGGCAGGCGTGCAGTTTATCGGTGCACTGACGGGTCATGACACGCGCCACTTCCGTCAAGACCAAATCCCCGGCGTCATGCCCGAAGCGGTCATTGAACTGTTTGAAATGATCCACATCTACCGAAATCAGCGCAAGGCTGCGCCCGTCACGATTCGCCATGATCGTTTCACGTTGGGCATGGTCCATGAACCAACGGCGGTTCCAAAGCCCGGTCAGGGGGTCGCGCAGGGAACGCTCATGCAATTCCTGACGCAAACGGACATTGGCAACAGCCAGACTGATTTGTTCGCCGCAGATCAGGGAAATATCCCATCGATTGCGCAAAACTTCGTCGCGCATGTGCCGCATCAGACCGTTTTCTTCAAACCCGTCGAACATGATATGCATCAGACCGATCGTTTCGCCATGGGCAATGATAGGCAAACAGAAATACGGCGTGCCCGATTTGCTGACATGATCGCAGGCAAACTGAATTGGCTTCTGGCCATAAGCATAAGCACGCCCGCGGCGCAGCGCCCAGCAATCATCTGGCAGGATATGATGGGCAAAATCCGGATTGCACCCCCAGCTTGTCGCAAGTTCCAGCATGGAACGTGATGCATCGTAGACATACAGCGCCCCATCCGCTTCGGGGATGAGCGTGTGCATCGCGCGCTGGATCACCATCAGCAATTCTTCAAAGGATTTTGCTGAATACAGCCATTCGCTGGTCAATGCCAGCAATTGGCGTTCTGACTGGCGAAGCGCTTCGCCGTGGCGCATTTCTTCATTCTGTTCTTCAAGAATCTTGCGCTCGGTAATGTCGCGCATGGTCGAGATGAAATGCGTGTGCCGACCTTGCCCATCATGCACGGGCGTCACCTTCAGATCGACCCAGAACGGCTGACCTGATCGCGTATAGTTGCGGATATCCACCCGGATCTCACGCTTCTGCTGGCATGCCTGGTCAATCTGCCGGGCAGTATCTGCGTCGGTTTCAGGCCCTTGCAACACGGACCCCGGCTCTTTTCCGGCAAGGTCACTGGTCGTGTAGCCCGTCTGTGCCGTAAAGGCGGGATTGACCCACAACGTCCTGCGTGCAGCGTCCGAGATGATCACCGCATCTGACGAATGCCGCAACACCAGATCAGAATAGAAACGTTCTGTATCCTGATCATTGTCCGTTTGCAGATCCTTTGCACACATCGCGAAACCCCGAAAATCCTATTCTGCGCGTGTCGACTTTCTCATCCAGAGATTAATATTTGCTTGACCTGTGTCCGACCACAGCGCGTGACATCCCCGAAAATCCACACTAACTTCGCCGCATACGGCCCCGTAGACGCAAGGACATTCATGTCGCGCAGCGGTGGCCGCGCCTGAGATTTGCGAACACCTCGAAAGGACACACAATGCTTGATCAAGTCACCGATCTGAAATCCATGTTGTCGGATCCATCGCTGCTGGAGACGCGCGCGTTCATTGCCGGGGAATGGGTCAATGCCGATGACGGGGCCACATTTGATGTGATCAATCCCGCACGCGGCGATGTCATCGCAAAGGTGGCCGATGTCAGCCGCGCAGAGACCGCGCGCGCCATTACTGCCGCCGACAAGGCCCGCCACGACTGGGCCGCGCGCACCGGCAAAGAGCGTTCCGCCGTGCTGCGGCGCTGGTTCGATCTGATGATGGCCGCGCAAGAAGATCTCGCATTGATCCTGACCGCCGAGATGGGCAAACCCCTGACGGAGGCGCGCGGCGAAATCGCCTATGGTGCCGCCTTCATCGAATGGTTCGCCGAAGAAGCAAAGCGCGTCTATGGCGATATCATCCCCGGCCATCAGCCCGACAAACGCATTTCGGTTCTGCGCCAGCCAATCGGCGTTGCGGCCTCAATCACACCCTGGAATTTCCCCAATGCCATGATTGCGCGCAAGGTCGGCCCGGCATTGGCCGTGGGCTGTGGCTTCGTCGCGCGCCCGGCCACTGAAACCCCGCTTTCGGCCCTGGCCATGGCCGTTCTTGCCGAACGTGCAGGTGTGCCCAAGGGCGTGTTGTCTGTGGTCCCGTCCAGCCGGGCATCCGATATCGGCAAGGAATTCTGCGAGAACCCGATTGTTCGAAAACTGACATTTACAGGCTCGACCGAAGTGGGCCGCATCCTGCTGCGCCAGGCAGCAGATCAAGTCATGAAATGTTCAATGGAATTAGGTGGTAATGCCCCGTTCATTGTGTTCGATGACGCTGATCTGGATGCGGCGGTCGCCGGTGCCATGATGTCGAAATATCGCAATAACGGTCAGACCTGTGTTTGCGCCAACCGCATTTATGTGCAGGCCGGCGTCTATGAGCAATTTGCTGAAAAGCTGAAAACTGCGGTCGAGAAACTGACCGTGGGGGACGGGCTGCATGAAGGCACTGATCTTGGCCCGCTGATCAACGACAAAGCCGTGACCAAGGTCGAAGACCACATTGCCGATATTCTTGCGCAGGGCGGCGAAGTCCTGACGGGCGGGCGCAAGCATGGCAATGGCGGCAGCTTCTTTGAGCCGACCATCGTAACCGGTGTGACCCAGAAGATGAAAGTCGCGCAGGAAGAAACCTTTGGCCCGCTGGCCCCTCTGTTCAAATTCGACACCGAAGACGAAGTCATCGGATATGCCAATGACACGATCTTCGGGCTGGCCGCTTATTTCTACGCACGCGACATTGGCCGCATCACCCGCGTGCAGGAAGCGCTGGAATATGGGATTGTCGGCGTGAATACCGGCATCATCTCGACCGAGGTGGCGCCGTTCGGAGGTGTGAAGCAGTCCGGCCTTGGCCGCGAAGGGTCATTGCACGGGGTCGAAGACTATCTGGAAATGAAATATGTTTGCCTGAGCGTCTAGGCATCCCCTCAGAGCCTTGACCCGGAGGAGCGAAAGCTCCGACCGGGCCGCGGGGGGGTCAATCCCCCCAAGGCCCGGCGCGCGCCACGCCTCATGGGGCGACAAGTGCTGACAAGCGCGCATCAAGACCGCTTCGATCCTCGAATTCCAGCCGCACCGGCAGCGCCAGAACCTTGGCGCGGAACGAGGGCGGCAGGCGCACAGCGTCTTTTTCAGTCGTGACAAGCTGCGCGCCCAGCGCCTTCGCTTCCAGCGCCAGCCGGGCCATCAGACCCTCGGTCAGAGGCTGGTGATCGCTCAGCGCCTCGGCGCGCAAGAGCACTGCCCCCTCTGCGCGCAGGGTGGCGAAGAACTTCTCCGGCCGCCCGATCCCCGCGAAGGCCAGCACACGCAACCCCTGCCAGCTCATCCCCATCTGTAGCGGGCGCAATTCAGCCCGTAGCACCGGCAGCCCCAGCCCCTCGCCCGCAAACCGCGCCTGCATCGCAGGCGGGCCGATGCTGATCACCAGATCCGCGCGCGCCAGCCCCACCGCCACGGGTTCACGCAGCGGCCCGGCAGGCAGACAGCGCTGATTGCCGAACCCGACAGCCGCATCGACCACAATCAGCGACAGGTCTTTTGCCAGCGCCGGGTTCTGGAACCCGTCATCCATCACAAGCACACTTGCCCCCGCTGCAACAGCCGCACGCGCTCCGGCAGCACGATCCCGCGCGACCCAGACCGGTGCAGAGGCCGAAATCAGCAGCGGCTCGTCGCCCACCTCATCCGCCGAATGCGCCCTCTCCTGTACCTGCACAGGCCCGACAAGACGCCCGCCATAGCCCCGCGAGATCACATGCGGGATCGCGCCCAACGCCTGCAACATCTGCACAAGGGCAATCACAGTCGGGGTCTTGCCCGTCCCCCCGATGTTGAGATTGCCCACACAGATCACCGGCACCGATGCGCGCCACTGAGGTGCGCGCGCGACCCGGCGCGCAGTCTGCCGGGCATAAAGTGCAGCCAGTGGCGCAAGAAGCCGTGCGCGCAGAGCCGGACGGTCTGGCGGCGTGAACCAGAAACCCGGCGCGCGCGTCATGCCCGCCCCCTTGTGGCCGCTTTCAGCAAAGTGTCGAGGACCATCTCTGTTGCTTCATAACCGTTTGAAATGACCTGCCAGCCGCGATGGGCCTGATCGGCGGCCTGTTCGGGACGCAGGGCCGTACAAATCGCGGCACCCAGTGCCTCGGCGCTCTGCACCATCCGCGTCGCGCGGGCCTCGCGCAGTGAATCAAAGGCGGCAGAATGACGACCGAACATGCGGCCATGCACAATCGCGCAGCCAAGCCCTGCTGGCTCCAACGGACTGAACGCTGCACCGTCACTGCTGAGTGACCCCCCCAAATAACAGGCGACCGCCAGCCGGTACCACAATCCGCGCTCTCCATCGGTGTCCACGATATAGACCTGTGTTTCAGGCGTGACCAGATCATCGACCGAGCGCAACGCAGTGCTGAATTGCGCGTCAAGCCGCGCTTTCAGCTCCGGGCCGCGCATGGGATCAGCGGGGTGCAAGATCAGCGCAAGCCGATGGCTTTCGCGCAGGGCCTCGCGATGGGCTGCAATGATTGCGTCTTCTTCGCGTTCGGGCAAACCCGCGGCCAGCCAAAGTGTGCGGTGGCGAAAAGCATCGGCCAGCGCTTCGCGCTCAGCCTCGTTGCAGCTCAGCGCGGGCGGATTTGCTGACAAACGCCCGCACAGCGTCAATGCGCAATCAGGCAATCCGCTTTCCAGCCAGACTCCCCGCGCCGCACTGCTTTGCAAGAACACCTTGTCAAGCTTCGCGAGCACAGATCGCGAAAACCCCGGCACATGCCGCCACCCCGCAGCAAGCCCCGGCGCATCCGAGTCGATGGCATAGATCGGGATATTCCTACGCGCCAGTGTTGCGATCATGCCAGCAGGCAGCGTCTGGGCAGCCAGTAGCATCGCCGCGGGTACATAATCGCGCGCCAGAAGCGCCTGCACCAATGCGGAAGCATCACCATCCAGCGGCAGGATCACCCGCCCCGGCATTTCTGGCAGGGTCGTGACGCTTTCGGATGGCAAGCTAAGCAAGACCCCGACCCCGGAATTACGCATCACAATCGCGTCGGACAGGGCGGCCAGAAGCGGCACTTCGCGGGCTGAATCGCTGTGGAGCCAGACATAGGGGCGCGGCAAACGCTCCATCGCGGCAGGTGGCTGTGCGCCGCGATGGCGTGACA
>SKGU01000332.1 GCA_007117255.1 Natronohydrobacter sp.
AAGGCGACATTGTCGTCGATCAGGACGAATATATCCGCCACGGCGCGACCATCGAGGCCATGCAGAAACTGCGCCCTGCCTTCACCAAGGACGGAAGCGTGACGGCGGCCAATGCATCGGGGCTGAACGATGGCGCCGCTGCAGTGATGCTGATGAGCGCCGACGAGGCCGAACGCCGCGGCCTGACCCCGCTTGCACGCATTGCCAGCTATGCAACCGCCGGGCTTGACCCGTCGGTTATGGGGGTCGGCCCGATCTATGCAAGCCGCAAGGCATTGGCTAAGGCGGGCTGGAAACCGGAAGATCTGGACCTGATCGAAGCCAATGAGGCTTTCGCTGCGCAAGCCTGCGCCGTGAACAAGGACATGGGCTGGGATGTCGAGCGCGTGAACGTCAATGGCGGCGCAATTGCGATCGGGCATCCGATTGGTGCGTCCGGTTGCCGCATCCTCAATACGCTGCTGTTTGAAATGCAGCGCCGTGACGCGAAAAAGGGCCTTGCAACCCTGTGCATCGGTGGCGGCATGGGTGTCGCCATGTGCCTGGAGCGCTGATCTGAAGTCAAAAGGGCCTGCGCAATAATCTTGCGCAGGCCCCATCACTTCTATAGCACTTGTGTCGTAACAACTTAATCCTGAAGGAGGGGACAGAATGGCGAGAGTGGCATTGGTCACAGGCGGATCGCGGGGCATTGGTGCCGCAATTTCCAAAGAGTTGAAAGACAAGGGATATAGCGTTGCCGCAACCTATGCAGGCAATGACGATGCAGCAGCCAAGTTCACAGCTGAGACCGGCATCAAGACGTATAAATGGAACGCGGCCGATTACGAGGCATCCAAAGCAGGTCTGGCACAAGTCGAGGCCGATCTTGGCCCGATTGAAGTGGTGGTCGCGAATGCAGGCATCACGCGGGATGCGCCGTTTCACAAGATGACGCCTGAGCAATGGAAAGAG
The DNA here is from genome assembly GCA_007117255.1 of Natronohydrobacter sp. GTDB lineage: Bacteria > Pseudomonadota > Alphaproteobacteria > Rhodobacterales > Rhodobacteraceae > Roseinatronobacter. The sequence continues at coordinate 955 of SKGU01000332.1, forward strand.
GTGATCGACACCAACCTTACCGGCGTGTTCAATACTGTTCATCCGATCTGGCCGGGCATGCGCGAGCGCAAATTCGGACGCGTGGTCGTGATTTCTTCGATCAATGGTCAGAAGGGTCAGTTTGGCCAGGTAAACTATGCTGCCACCAAGGCGGGTGATCTGGGCATCGTAAAATCGCTGGCTCAGGAAGGTGCGCGCTTCGGCATTACAGCAAATGCTGTGTGCCCCGGTTATATTGCAACCGAAATGGTGATGGCGGTACCTGAGAAGGTGCGCGAAAGCATCATCGCGGGGATCCCGGCAGGACGGCTGGGCGAGCCAGAAGAGATCGCGCGCTGCGTGGCGTTTCTGGTGTCGGACGACGCGGGCTTCATTAACGGATCGACCATCAGCGCGAATGGTGCACAGTTCTTTGTCTGATAGACGCCGTAAGGTGTGTGCTCAGCACGCACCTGACCCTGTGCGGCTTGCAAACGTCTTTTGAAAACAGACAGTAAAACACAAAACGGCCCGCAAATCGCGGGCCGTTTCTCGTAAATCTGTAGATATGGTGTCAGGCGTGTGACAGGCGCTCGATTTCTTCCTTCAGGCGCAACTTCTGCTTCTTCATATCAGACACAACAAGATCGTCTACGCCCGGACTGCGTCGTGCGGCTTCGACCTGTTCAGAGAGGTGTTCGTGTTTCCGGCGGAGTTCTGCAATATGGGAACTCAGTGACATTCAGTATCCTCCTACTCTGATTGCGACACATTGATTGCACCACAGGCCAGCGAGTCTGTCACTTAAAATCGGTGCGACCAGATGTCCTTTCGGCTGTTTTTTGCGATCACGGTAAAACCCGCTTAAACAATCACAGCTTGCACGCTCTGATCGCCGACACCAAACACCTGCTTGTAGCGCAGGATCTCAGCCTCCGGGCCCATCGCCTTGCGCGGGTTATCCGAGAGTTTGACGGTCGGACGCCCATTCGCCGAAGCGGCCTTGCACACCAGTGAAAACGGAGCGAGGCCGTCAGCGGGTGCAAAGCCCCTGAAATCATTCGTCAATAGCGTACCCCATCCGAAGCCGACCTTGACACGCCCGGCGAATTGCCTGTGCAATTCCTCGATCTTGTTGACATCCAGCCCATCCGAGAAAATCACCAGCTTCCCGGTCGGGTCTTGCCCGCGCGACTGCCACCAGCGGATCGCTGTTTCTGCACCTTCTGCCGGATCGCCTGAATCGATTCGCATTCCGGTCCAGTCCGACAGCCAATCAGGAGCGCGGTCCAGAAAACCTTTTGTCCCGAAAGTGTCCGGCAGAATGATACGCAGATTTCCTGAGTGTTCGGCCTGCCAGTCTGCCAGAACCTGATAGGGTGCCTGGGCCAGTTCCGCGTCAGAATTGGCCAACGCGGCATAAACCATCGGCAGTTCATGCGCATTGGTGCCGATGGCCTCGACCTCGCGGCGCATGGCGATCAGGCAGTTCGATGTGCCAGTGAATTTCTCACCCAAACCTTCGATCATTGCCTGCACGCACCAATCCTGCCAAAGGAATGAATGGCGTCTGCGCGTACCAAAATCAGCAATACGCAATCCGTCGATAGTTTGCAGGCGTTCGATCTTTTCCCAAAGCCGGGTCATGGCACGGGCATAAAGTACCTGAAGCTCAAAACGCTTCATACGCCCCAGCACCGCACGCGAGCGCAGTTCCATCAGAACTGCCAGCGCCGGGATTTCCCAAAGCATCGCTTCGGCCCAGTTGCCGTGAAAGGTCAGCTCATACTGATCGCCGACGCGCTCCAGATGATAGGGCGGCAGGCGCAACTGTTCAAACCATTCCATGAAATCGGGCCGGAACATCTGCCGCTTTCCGTAGAAGGTATTGCCGCGCAGAAAGGTGGATTCACCACGCGACAGCGACAAGCTGCGAATATGGTCAAGCTGCTCGCGCAATTCCCCTTCATCGATCAAGGTGGCCAGCGGGATTTCCGTGGCGCGGTTGATCAAGCTGAATGTTACCTGTGTCGTGGGATGATTGGTAAAGACTGACTGACACATCAACAGCTTATAGAAATCCGTATCGATCATCGAACGCACGATCGGATCAAGTTTCCAGCGGTGATTATAAACGCGGGTCGCGATATCCATAGCTCAGGCCAGCACGACACCAGCGGCGCGCAGTTCGGCAGTCGCGCGGACCATCGACCCGTCCAGATTGATGCCCCGGCACAGATCGCCCAGCACACGCACTTCAAAACCCAGCCTTGCCGCATCCAGCGCCGACCATGCGACGCAGAAATCTGTCGCCAACCCTACGAAATCCAGTTGGATCAGACCACGCGTGCGCAGATAGCCTTCCAGCCCTGTGGATGTTTTGTGATCATTCTCGAAGAACGCGGAATAGCTATCGATCCCGGCCCGGAACCCCTTGCGCAGGATCAGATCGGCGCGGTTCAGGTCAAGCTGCGGGTGAAAGGCGGCGCCAGCGCTGCCTTGAACACAATGATCGGGCCATAGCACTTGCGGGCCGTAGTCCATCTCGATCACATCAAAAGGCGCATGTCCCGCATGCTGGCTGGCAAAGGATGAATGGCCCGCCGGGTGCCAGTCCTGCGTCAGTATCACGGCCCCTGCCCCGGACATCTGCGCATTGATCCCCGCGACGATCTCATCCCCGCCCGCAACAGCAAGCGCACCACCGGGGCAGAAATCATTCTGCATGTCGATCACGATCAGGGCATGGGTCATGGCGCGGCACTCCTTGCGGTAGCCCTAGGGCTAAGGTCCGCAAACGCTAAGGTCAACATCTCGTCTCTTGTCTGGACGCGGCGCGCACAGTAAACCGCGTCCATGTTAACCGTTGCAGCATTATATCACTTCACCCGATTTGACGACCCCGCGGCCTTGCGCGGGCCACTTCTTGCAGTGGCAGAGGCGCAAGGCGTGAAGGGCTCACTTCTGTTGGCGTGCGAAGGGATCAACGGCACGATTGCCGGAACCCGCGCCGGGATTGATGCCGTGATCGCGCATATCCGCACATTGCCGGGATGCGCCGATCTTGACTGGAAGGAAAGCCCTGCGGAAGCCATGCCATTCGGGCGTATGAAAGTGCGCCTGAAGCGCGAAATCGTCACAATGGGCCAGCCCGACGTCGATCCGCGCGCGCGCGTGGGGCATTATGTATCGCCTCAGGACTGGAACGAGCTGATCAGCGCGCCTGATGTTGCCGTGATCGACACACGCAACGACTATGAAGTGGCCATCGGTACATTCGAAGGCGCGATTGATCCCGGCACGACCAGTTTCCGCGATTTCCCGAAATGGTGGGAAGAAAACCGCCACCGCTTTCACAATAAACGGATTGCGATGTTCTGCACCGGCGGCATTCGGTGCGAGAAATCGACCAATTATCTGCTGAGTCAGGGCGTCGAGGATGTCTTTCACCTGAAAGGTGGTATCCTGAAGTATCTGGAAGAGGTGCCACAAGACGACAGCCTGTGGAATGGTGCGTGTTTTGTGTTCGACCAACGTGTCTCGGTGGAGCATGGCTTAACACCCGGCCCCCATGTGATGTGCCACGCATGTCGCCGCCCATTGTCGCCCGAAGACACACGTCGCCCAGAATACGAAAACGGTGTGCAGTGCCATAACTGTATTGATGAATTCAGCCCGGAACGGCGCGCAGCGTTTCGCGAAAGACAGCGCCAGATCATGCTGGCGGAACAGCGCGGACAGCGCCATCTGGGTGCGCATCCCTCAAAACGTGGCCCCGGCGCGTCAATCCTTGAGGATTAAGCCCTGCGGGAGCTCAATTTCTTGACAGGTCTTTTGTCAGGCGTCTAGCGGTACAAGTAAAAGCGGTCGACAACGACGCAGCGAACCGCTTCAGTGAGTGAGTAATTGAGGGTAGAGTGAGCGTGCAGACAGCGAACAAGACATCGGTTGGGGTTGTCATCCGAACCAAGGACAGGCCAATTTTTGTCACCCGCGCCTTGGCAACGGTACAGGCTCAACGCTATGATAATTGGCAGATCATGCTGGTTAACGATGGCGGTGATGCCGCCACTTTGGCAAAAGCCATTTCGCCGCGATTCGACAAGCTGAAACAGCAGGGCCGCCTGACCGTTCTGACCCTGAACCCAGGCGAGGGACGCTCTAGCGCCTTCAATCGCGGGGTCGCGGCGCTCGACACCGATTTTGTTGCTTGCCTTGACGACGATGACACATGGGACCCTGATTTTCTGTCAGCACTTGTCGCGTTTTACTCTGACACCAAAGCAACTGTACCTGATCTCGCCGGAGTTGCCGCTCAGGTTACTGCGCTGAAAGAGGATTTTTTCGACACAGCGCAGGGCCGCGAAATCCGCGTGATCGGTGAAGAAGGTCTTCCGCCATCCTTCCGCCGCGGAGAGTTCTTTCTCAATCCGCTGGCTTATGCCTGCTACAGGCAAGATATCTACCCTGTTCAATGGATACTGCGACGTGATGCCGTGCTGCAGGTGGGTGGTTTCCCCGAACATTTCGATGTGATGGAAGACCGGGCATTCATGAACAAGTTTCTTGGCCATTTCAGGCTCGCGATATTGGATCGCAAACTTGCCTATCACCATCGCCGCGCAGCACGTACTAAAGACAACACGCGCAGTGTCTTGATGAATACGCTCGACAATCCGTCCTATGACTGGCGGCTCTTTGCAGACCTTGCGCGCCCGGCATTTGATCTGGGCAGCCCGACAAACAACGCCGCAGTGATACGCAGTTTTGCAGCCGATTTGCTAAGCGAGCTGAATTATGAGACCAGCGCGATCTGGCAAAAAGTCGACGGCGATATCCGCAGACTGGCCGAACGGTTGGACAGTGACAAGGCAGAGATACAGGCGGCATTGACGGCCTTGATGGCAGAACTGATGGACACGGCCAGACCATCACCAGCGCCAGCCGCACCCAGATTGCCCGAATCCGCTGCCCAGCCTGCGGCTTATGATTTGTGGCAGGTTCTCGGAAATGACGAATGTGGCCAGTATATCGCGCCAGGGGTCAGTTTCGCTGAACGCATAGAGCTCTCAAGGCCATATGGCGAAGAAGGGCTTTTGCTGCATGTATCGCCAGCAACACGACAATTGGCTGTCCAAATCCCCGACACGCGAGAATGGACCGCCATTGAACTGCGCCTTGATGGTCTGGATGTGACACCAGGCGGCTTGCGCGTCAGCCTTCAGCTGTCTTCAACGACACCATACCTTTTTGAAACCGCACTGGTTTGCCGGGAAATGACAGGTGTGGACGCCCCTGCTTTCCGGTTCAGTGCATATGAGGTGCATTCCTGTTCAAGCGAGGTCGGATGCACCGTAACACGGGAGATTGATACCGAGTGGCTGCAGAAATCTGATCAACCTAAACTGTCGATCATCCTGCCGCGACAGGCACGGAATTTCTCTTTTAT
>SKGU01000102.1 GCA_007117255.1 Natronohydrobacter sp.
CATTCGCGCGGTAGGTCGCGTCCAGCGCATAGACCAGATCGACAATCGCATCCGCCGGGTTGGCGCTGGCGAAATCGCCATCCTCGCCTGTGGCGATATAGCCAATCTCGCCCCATTCCCAATCTGCATCCGCAACCGTGTCATGGTCCAGAAATCCGCGCGGCTTGTCCGCGCCATCGCCATGAATGAAAGCCGACGCTTCAGCGCGCGCGAATTTCGCCGCGATCCGCCCCGCAAGCCAGTTCTCGATATCAAATGCACTGTCATCGAGCAGCCGCTGGCTGGCCTTGGGCATGGCCGACAATTCATGCAGGCGTATCGGGATGCGGTCAATCTTGGGCGCGTCAGATCCCGCAACCGCATCCGTTTCATTGGCCCAGCCAGTCGAGACATCCGTGTGATCGACCAGCACATCAAACGAGGTCGATTCCACTGTCACCACCGACGCAATTGCCCGGATCGAGGCCGTAGACGTCAGCGCAGAACGGATCACCGACGCAGTCTCCGGGTCCACCAGATACCCGCCATCGGCAGCGACCTGTGTGTTCAGACCCTTGGATTCCAGCTCCAGGCCGCGCATCGCTGCATCGTCACCGCGCCGCAGATAGGCGTCAAACGCCTTGTGGTGAAGGGTCTCACTCGCATCCGCGCGCATCAGCACGGGGCGGGCGGGGGAAAGGGCAGTCTTGCGATCCAGCATGGTCAGTCGCTCTTCTGTTTGAGAAAGTTTCCGGGTGATATCGGCCTGAAAGGCGTCGAATTCCTGCGCGAAGCCCTGCATCGCGGTGTTGATCGCCGCCTTGGTTTCTGGGCCATCGGCCACGGGCAATGCCGTGCCAGCTTGGCCCGGTGCCATGGGCACGGGGTCAGTCATGGTCGTCTCTCCTGCTCAAGGATGGGGTGAAGGTCGATCAGGGGCAGAATATCGCGCCGCGCCCAAGATCAGGTGAACTCAGCGTGCGCTGCGCTCACAGCCGCGCAACAGCCGCACGCGCATCGCGCAGACGCGCGGTCAGCGCCGCAATCCCGGCCAGAGTGTCGGATTTCACCGCCACACGCGCCTCGGGCTGCATCGGGAATGTCACAAGGCTGACCTCCCAGAGGTCCAGCTCGATAAGCTTGCGCCCGCCGCCGGGCACAGGCTCGGCGCGCAAGGTGCGGTAGCCGATGGACAGACCATCCACTGCGCCCGCTTCCAAGAGCGCCTGCGCCTCGCGCGCGCGGGCCACATCGGGCAATAGACGGCCCTTCACATGCAGCCCTGTCGCATCCTCATGTACCGCGTCCCAGATGCCGATGGGCTGGGCAGGGTCATGCTGCCAGAGCATCCGCACCTTGTCGCCCCGCGCCGCCATCCGCCTCAGCGAGGCCGCATAGGCGCCCGGCAGCACCGTATCACCACCCTTGTCACGCAGCCCGAAAAGACTGGCATAGCCCGCGATCCGGTGGCCCTCCAGCACGGTCACGCCGACCCCGGCCCCGGTGAATTTGTATTCCATTCTCATGTCCTTTCACTGCACGATGCTGACAAGCGCCAGCGCGCCATGCATCAGAACCCCCGCCGCAACCCCGTAGACCGCCAGCCACAGCCGTCTCTCCAGCCGCTCGACCGCCGATTCCAGCCGCGCTATGCGAAACTCCAGCGCTTCCTTGCGGGCCTCGAAAACCCGTTCCTGCGCGTCAAAATGCGCCTGCGCGGCTTCGAAACTGTCATAAAGAAAGCGCGAGCCCCCAACCTGGCGGCGCGCGGCACTCATGCCCCCTCGACATGCGGCGGCAGGCCCAGCAGGACGCGCTTTTCCGCATCGCTGAGGAAACTCGCCTCACCCACACGCCGCCACTGTTGTTCACGCTCGACCGCCAGCGCGGGCACCTGATCAAGGTCGGGCTTGAGTTCCACCTCACCCGGAATGAACCCTGACAGCCAATGCGCGACACTCGCCGTCACCCGCATGGCCATCGGCAACACGGTCAAGCGGTAGAACGCACGATTGGCCTCCTGGTAATTGGCATAGGTCGCCTCACCGGGCACGCCCAGCAACATCGGCGGGATACCGAAGGCAATCGCAATCTCGCGCGCCGCAGCTTCCTTGGTCTTCTGAAACTCCATATCCGACGGGCTGAACCCCATCGGCTTCCAGTCAAGCCCGCCTTCCAGCAACATCGGACGCCCGGCATTGCGCGCGCCCTGATGATGCGCCTCCATCTCGGATTGCAACCGCTCGAACTGCTCGGCACTCATCGCGCCCTGCCCGTCCGGCCCCTTGTAGATGATCGCACCAGAGGGCCGCGCGGCATTGTCCAGCAGCGCCTTCGACCAGTTGGACGCAGCATTATGCACATCCACCGCGCGCCGCGCAGCTTCCAGCGGCGACAGGCCATAGTGATCATCCTGCGGATGAAAGCTGCGAATATGACAGATGGGCGCAACGCCCTCGCGGATATGAAAGCGATGGCTGCGATTGCCGACCGTGTAATCATAAGCCACTGGCCAGCCATCACCACCGGGCACCACGCTCATCCGGTCCGAGCGCAACACATGCAATTCACGCACGCCGCCTTCGGGGTCCATCACGGCCTCAAGATAGGCATTGCCCGACAACAGAAGCTGCGCATAAAGCGCCTCGAACAATTCCGCCCGCCCCTGCGCGGGATTGGGCCGCGAAATCAGCTCAAGGATCGGATGCGCCTCATAGCGCCGTTCGCAATCCTGCAGGATCAACGGCAGAGCACTCGCGGCCTCAGCGATCAGCTTGACCGCCCGAAACCCCACCGGATTGCCAAGGAAACCCGCCCGCGCAAGCGACACCCCGTCGCGCGCGGTCCAATGCGCGCCAGCCACACCATAAGCGGCCTTGCCCGTGGCGATCCGCCCTGCCGTCAATGGCCCCACAGCCGAGGCCTTTCCCTCGCTCAACGCCTGCGTCGCAGTCTCCGGCGCAGAAGTCTCGGAAGCTCTGGTCTTGCGTAGAAAATCAAACATCTGCGGCGGTCTCCATGCGTTCGCCCCTTCATCCTTGCAAAAATATCCTCGGGGGGTGCGGGGGGCAGACAGCCCCCCGCCTGCTTGCGGAAAGCTGTCCTTCCGCCGTGACAAACACCCTAGCGCGCTGGCATGAAGGCGCGCTTATCACAGCGTACGCAGCTTCGGCTGCCCGACCCGCGCCGCAGGGCCAAGCATCAATTCATGCAGCGCCCAGACCAGCGCATCCACCCTGTCAGGGCTGCCCTGACCCCGGTAGCCCTGCGCGGTCATCTGCATCATCTGATCTTCCAATGCGCCCAGACGACCGTGATGAAGCACGCGCCCCTGCTCATAAAGCGCGGCCACTGGCTCTGCGCGCGCGCCCTTGCCGCGCGCGGCATGCAGCGCGCGGAACGGCATCAGCGGATCGACCTGACGCAAGACCTGCTCAACCAGATTGCCGCCCTGATTGACCTCCGCCACGATCCGCTCCGCCCCATACCGCGCCGCCGCCGCCAGTGCCGCTTGCGCCCAGGCCGTGGGCGAGCTTGCGCGCAAGGACGCATCCTCCAGCACATAAGCCCGCCAGTCCTGCGGTGGCCCCTCTGTCACGGCCCCCACCACCACAATGCCGCAGAGGTCGGATCTCACCCCCGCGCTCACCGCAGGATCGACAGCAACCACAACGCGCGACAGCACGGGCAATGCCTCCGCCCGCGCGCGCTCCAGCAGCGCGATGGGCCAGAGCGTGCCCTCGGTATCCTCGACCAGCACCCCGTCGAGTTCCTGCCGTTCCAGATGCGAGCCACGATAGCGCGCGCGGATTTCTTCCAGAAAGGACGGCGCGAGCCAGGCGCGGTTGGCCTCGGTCGCAGCATGGGTCAGCACAGTCGAGGGCGCGCGCAGGATCGCCTTGAGCGTGGCTTGCGCGCGCGGCGTGGTCGTGACCAACTGGCGCGGCGCATCCCCCAGACGCAGCGCGAATTGCAGCATGTCCCAGGCCGCATCCGCTTTCGGCCATTTTGCCAGCTCGTCACACCATGCAGCATCAAATTGCGGCCCGCGCAGCGCTTCTGGGTCCGAGGCCGAGAAACACTGCGCCACCGCCCCGTTGGGCCAGACCAGACGGCGGCGTGTCGCCTCCCAGGCCGGTTTGCGATCCGGCGGGCAGCAGGCCATGATGCCACTGTCGCCGAACACCATCACATCGCGCGCCTGATCATAGGTTTCTGCCACCAGCGCCACGCGCCGCGCACAGCCCGCATCCAGCGGCCGCGCCCCTTCAACCTGCGTGCGCACCCATTCGGCGCCGGCGCGCGTCTTTCCTGCACCTCGTCCACCAAGGCAAACCCATGTGCGCCAGTCGCCCGCAGGGGCCAGTTGATGCGGTTGCGCCCAGAACTCAAACAGCCACGGCAGCGCCGCCAAGGCATTGGGCGTCAGATCATCCAGAAACGCCGTCACCGCTTCCGGCGATGCGGAGGCGATCAAGTCGGCGGTTGATCTCGTCGCGGGCCGCGTCAAGGTCAAGGATGGTGCGTCCTGTGTCCTCGCCCGCCTTGAGCTTTTGAAGATTGGCACGTTCATGATAAGCGATCTCCAGGGCTTTGCGCAGGCTGCGGAACTCTTCGGTCAGGTCTTTTCCATAGGTGGGCGACACCTCGCCATACCCTTCCAGAAGGCTCGTCAACCTTGCGATGCTGATGTTGAGTAACTGCTCGGAATAAAACACCATGTTGTGTGGTGTCGGCCCCGCAAGGGGCGCTTGGTCGTCATTCATTGGCTGCCTGTCCTCATGCCACCCCGCACGAATACGCCCTTGCCGGAACGCATCCGCTTGGCAATTTTTGGTGAGACGGTAGCGCCCAGTCTGAACAGGAATTCTCTAGAAATGCCGATCACGGCGCACGGTTGATCCCAGCGCCCGCGCGCATCATGCAGGGTTCACTTGCAATTCTTGGATCGAAGCAAAACGCCTCAGCCGGTTGCCTTCTTGCGCAGCGCACAGGTTCCATAGGCAAAAGTGACCGAATAGATCTCTTTCGCCAAAGCCACCTGCATCGGGGTCGGGGCGTGGACATCCACACCAGGACGCCGCGCGCCCCGCCCCAGAACGCAGCCCGCGAGTTGCTGCAACCAGCTTGCCGCATCAAGGGGCGCATCCGCATAGCCCCGCTCCCTCAAGGGCGGAAAACTGGTCTGAAGATCTTCACAGATGTAAATTCCGCCGGGCTTCACGCTTGGGATGAGCATTTCGGCCGTCAGAATCTGATGCGACCAGCGATGGCTGGCATCATCGAGCAGAATATCGGGCTGATATTTCGCCGCCAGCTCACGCAGAAACCCAAGATCCCCCAGATCCCCGATTGCAATCGTGATCCGATCCGACGCGATCTTGCGCGCATCCGGGCGGATATCCACGCCGACAATCTCCGCATTGGGGAAATAGTCCTGCCAACTCAGCAGCGACTTGCCCATATTGCGCTGCGGCCCGACCCCCAGTTCCACCAGCAGGATCGGCGCGTCACGCAAAGGGTGGAACAGTGTCTCGTAGAAATCCAGATAGCCATGACCCTTGCTCGATTTGTCGGTTCCGTGAAACTGGCCGATCTCATCCAAGGATTTCATCTCTGCCCCTTTGCTCTGAAAATACGCTGTCAAAACCGCCCGCTGCAAAAACTGGCCATCCGCACACAGCGACACCGCCATCCTCACGCCTGACAAGGTTGCCCGAATTAAGCGTGCGGGCAACCATAAACGGCAGTTGCAAGGAAAACCGTGCGTACCAGCCCTGCTGCATCAGACCGCCGGGCCGCGCCATCTTCCCTCAACAGGTGCGGCCGCAGCCAGGCTCGATTCATAACGGCCAGAAGATCGGCACGAAAAACGCCGCTGTCGGGGCCATGACGAAATGCATGGGCAGGCCCACACGGATGAAATCCGTGAATCTATAGCCCCCCGGCCCGTAAACCAGCGTGTTCGTCTGATAGCCTATCGGTGTGGCAAAAGCCGCCGAAGCCCCCAGCATGACCGTCACCACCAGCGGGCGCGGATCAAGCCCCAGCGCCAGCCCCAGCCCGATCACGATGGGCGTCAGAACCACCGCGACCGCATTATTCGTCACCAGTTCCGTCAGGGTCAGCGTCAGCACATAGACACTGAGGATCAGCAGGAAGGGCGACAAGCCTGCCATATAGGGTGCCGCACTGCCCACAATCAGTTGCACCGCGCCAGAGGCTTCCAGCCCTGCCCCCACCCCCAGCATCGCAAAGATCAGTGCCAGCAAACGCCCGTCCACAAAGCCAAAGGCCTCATCCGCATCAATGCAGCGCGTCAGCAGCACCACCGCGACCCCAAGGAAGGCCATCAGCGCAATCGGCGCCCAGCCCAGCGCCGAGA
>SKGU01000283.1 GCA_007117255.1 Natronohydrobacter sp.
GATTGCCCACCAGCCCGCCTTGGCCACGCTTGCCCCGCGCGGCACCATGATCAGCGCAATGGCCAGTCCTTCGGGTACATTATGCAGCGCAATCGCCACTGTGATGAAATCGCCCAAATCCCGCCCGCTGCCATAGGCGACCCCCACGCCCACACCTTCAGCGGCAGAATGCGCGGTCATCACCCCCATGATCATCAGGATTTTCAGCGCATCTGCGCCATTGGTATCGGCGATCGAGACATCTGAGCGTCCATCCAGCCACTTTTTCGCCAACCAGATGCCCAGCAGGCCCAAAAGCAACCCCAGCAAAGTGCGTGTCTGCGAAATCTCGAACCCTTCCAGCACCAGCTGAAATGTCGCGGCCAGCATCAGCCCTGCGGCCACTGCATTGCCCATCCCCAGAATGCGCGGCGTCACATTGCGCAGCGCCAGCAAAGGCAACGCCCCCAGACCTGTCGCCAAAGCGGTGATGGTGGCGGCAATGAAAACCAGCAGGACAGTCGGATCAGTCATGATGCGCCTTTTTAGAATGACTCTAAATTATGCGCATCCCCTGGTATGTCAAGCGCTGTGTCTAACCGCGCCCGACAAAGCGCATATCCGTGGCCATGATCGTCGTGAACAACACATTTGCGTCCAGTGGCAGGGAGGCCATCTGCGCGACCGTCCGCGCGACATGGGCCACGTCCAGCGTGGGCTCTGCGCCCGATGATGCAGCGCTGGGCATGTTTGCGATCATCTCGGTTGCGGCATTGCCAATATCGATCTGCCCGACCGCGATCCGATGCCCGCGCCCGTCCAGTGCTGCCGCTTTCGTCAGCCCGGTGATGGCGTGTTTCGTTGCCGTGTAGGGCGCGGAATTGGGGCGCGGCACCTGCGCCGAAATCGAGCCATTATTGATGATCCGTCCCCCATGCGGGTCTTGTGCCTTCATGGCGCGAAACGCCGCTTGCAGGCAGAAAAACATCCCGTTCAGGTTCACATCCACCACCTGCCGCCAAGTGTCGGCGCTCAGGTCTTCCAGCGGCATGGCGGGCGGAAAGATGCCTACATTGTTGAACAGCAAATCCACCCGGCCCCATGCGCCGATGACCGCGCCAAACAGCTCATTGACTGCCTGCGCATCTGACACATCCGCCGGATGAACCAGCGTTTCGCCCTGCGCCTGTGCGGCGGTGTCGCGCAAGGGGGCGTCGCGCCGCCCTGTCAGCGCGACGGACCAGCCCTGTGCGGCCAGTTCCAACGCCACGGCGCGGCCTATGCCGCTGCCTGCGCCTGTGATGATGGCGGTTTTGCGCATTGTCCCTCCTGTCGCTGATCCAGCGCGAGACTGCGCCGGGCCGGTCGAAAGGACAAGCCCTCAGCGTACGCCAATGCCCATCTGCATCAGCGCGCGGCGCACCGGCGCTGCGGAATACATTGCATCGAGCATTCTGGCGCGCGCATCACGCAGCGGCTGGGCATGGATCATCGAGGCGCGGTTGAGCATTCCCACACCCGCCACGCGCAGCGCCACGTCGGGGTAGCGCTTGCGCTGATAGGCGGCCAGCATCGCAGGGCTGCCAAGCGTGTCGGGCGTGGCCAGATCCATCAGCGCCGTCAGATCGGCCAGCGACATGTTCAGCCCCTGCGCCCCGATGGGCGGCACAACATGCGCGGCTTCGGCCATAAGCGCTGTGCGCTCGCCCACAAAGCGCTCGGCGATCTGGCTGATGATCGGCCAGACTGTCAGGCGCGAGGCAAGCCTCAACGGCCCGAACAGCCCGCAAGAGCGGGTGTTCATCTCAGACTCGAATTCGGCCACGGGCAGGGCTTGCAGGCGCGCGACCTCTGGCCCGGTTTCCATCCAGACAATCGCGGAACAGGGCAGGCCGTCACGGTCAGGCAGCGGCACGAAGGTGAACGGCCCGCCAGAGCGGTGAATTTCGGTCGAGACATTCTCATGCGGCACCGGATGCGTGACCGCAAAGGCCAGCGCCTTTTGCCCGAAGCGGGTGGTGCGCACGCCGATGCCTAAAGCCTGCCGCATGGGCGAATTGCGCCCGTCTGCCGCGATCAGCAAACGCGCCTCGACCGTGGTGCCATCTGTCAGGCCCACAAGAGCGGCACTTTCACGCGTGGTCAGGCGGGTTGTGGCCACGCCGGGGCGGAAAGTGACATTGGGCAATTCGGCCAGCCGTGCGGAAATCTCGCGCTTCAACAGCCAGTTGGGCAGGTTCCAGCCAAAGGGCTGGTCGGAAATGTCGGAGGCGTTGAAATCATGGCTGACGCGCGGTTCTGGCAATTCGCCACCCGCATCGACGATGCGCATGACCTGCAAAGGCATGGCATGGGCGCTGAACCGCTCCCACAATCCGGCCAGTTCCAGCACCTTCACCGAAGGGTGCAGAAACGCCGTGCTGCGCAGGTCTGATCCGGGATCGGCTTCCGCGATCACCGGCGGCGTTGGGTCCACACAGAGCACGCTGTAGCCCGCACTGCCAAAGGCTGAGGCGGCGGTCATGCCCGCAATGCCGCCACCAGAGACGATGATATCAAATTGCGCGCGCATGGTGTGCCCCCTTCGCTGCCTGCCCCGGATCATAGCGCAGCAGCACGGGGGCGCAATGCGGCAAGCTGACTAGCCTTTGACGATCAGCAGCAAGATCACGATCATTCCGACCGCGGCGGGCACCATCACGGCGACCAGTCCGGCAAGGCCGTAAACCTTGGCGGAAATGACAAGAATGTTCAGAAACACCATCAAGGCGGCCCAGATCGGCCAGGGCTCATCCGCATCGCGCCACGAGCGGCGGCGACTGGGCTGTTCAGTCTGGGTGGCCGTATCAATGTCAGTGTCGAATGTCGCGGTCATGGCATGTTCCCTGATAAGTTACACCGGGGATATATGAAATCTGTCAGACCGCTTCACGATGTCAGCTTGTCGCGCGGCACAAGCGCGCAGGGCAGGGGCCGCAACCGGGGCAGTGCGGCCCCTTGGCGTGTCAGCCAAAGACGATCAGGCACAGCAGGGCCAGCATTCCAAGCGCGGCGGGGACCATCACGAAGGCCAGTCCGGCAACCCCGAACGTTGCAACGGATGTGACCAATGTGGCAATCACGAACAGGATGGCCGCCCAGATGCCCCAAGGCTCGTTTGCAAGGGCTTTAGGGGCCGCGATGGGGGCTGTGTTGGTGGTTGCAGTGCTCATGATGATCTCTCCTCCGATAAAATATGACAGCGATCTACCGGATTTATTGCTGCAATGCAGCATGACAGAGTGTCGCGGAATTTGGCGACGTTTTCGCGGCTTGGGCGGGATCTCACAGAATACTGAAAAATCCTTGTCGCATTCATGCTGCAATGCGGCGTTCCGGGGCTGCCCCGTTGCGCGCAATGATGTGACCCTTGCACAAAGCGCGGTCTGAAACGTCTGGAAGGGAAGAAACGATGCTGAATGTCTTTTCCGGGGTCTGGGCGCTGTTGCTTGGCATTTTCCTGATCATGCTGGGCAATGGCATGCATTTCACGCTGATCGGTCTGCGCGGCGGGATCGAGGGGTTTTCGGCGGCCAGCCTTGCCATCGTGACCTCTGGCTATTTCCTTGGCTTTCTGTCGGGCGCGCGTATCACGCCGCTGATGATCCGGCGCGTGGGCCATGTGCGTGTCTTCGCGGCGCTGGGCAGTTTCATGTCCGCCGGGCTGATCGCCTTTCCGCTGCTGACAGAGCCATGGGCCTGGACGATCCTGCGGGTGCTGATCGGGTTTTGCATGTCGGGCATTTATGTTGCTGCCGAAAGCTGGCTGAACAACGCGGCCACCAATGAAACCCGTGGCAAGGTTCTGTCGGCCTATATGATCGCGCAGACGCTGGGGATCATCGGCGCGCAGGGGCTGTTGACGCTGGGGGATGCGGCGACATCGGTGCTGTTCATCTGTGCGTCCATCCTTGTGTCGATATCCTTCGCGCCGATCCTGCTCTCGGCCACCCCTGTCCCTGCCGCCGAAGTCGCGCGGTCAATGTCGCTGCGCAAACTCTTTGAAGGCTCGCCGCTGGGCACGGTGGGCATCTTCCTGCTGGGCGGGGTCTATGCCACCCAGACCGGCATGGGGGCCGTGTTTGGCAGCGAAATCGGCATGACCGCTGCGCAAATCGCACTGTTTGTGGCCATGCTTTTCGCGGGCGCGCTGCTGCTGCAATATCCCATCGGCTGGCTGTCAGACCGGATGGACCGGCGCAAGCTGATCTTCGGCGCGTCAGTCATCGGGGTGATCTTCTGCGGGCTTGGCTGGGCCACGGCGGGCGGGTTCTGGTTTCTGATGATCTCGGCCTTCTTCGCGGGCGGCGTGACGACACCGCTTTACGCGCTGTTTCTCGCCTACACCAACGACTCGCTTCCGACTGAGGATATGCCCGCCGCATCTGGTGGCTTGGTGTTCACCTTCGGGCTGGGCGCGATCATCGGGCCACTGGTGACAGGCTGGGCGATGCAGGGGATGGGGCCGTTTGCATTCTGGCTGGTACTGGGCGCGACATTCGCGGCCATCGCGGCTTATGCGCTCTATCGCATGACCCAGCGCGCCGCGATCCCGGCTGCGGAAACCGACAGCTATCTCGGGGTCTTGCCCACATCCTCCCCGGTCGTGCTGGAAGCGGCAGCCACCTGGTCGGCGGAAATGGCCGAAGCTGAACGTGAGGAACTGGCGGAAGAAGAAAAAGAGGCCTTATCCGAAGATGAACAGGACCGGCCCTGAACCGCTATCCCAGAAGCCGCGCCAGAAACCCGCTCAGATCATCTGTGTGATGGTGGATATGCGCGGCCTCAAGCCGGTCGGGGGCGACATGAACTGTGCGCATCCCCAGAACATGCGGGACCGACAGATTGCGCGGGTCATCCTCGAACATTGCAGCGCCTGCCGGTGACAACCCGTCGCGCTGAAACACCCGCGCGAAAGCGGCCGCTTCGGGCTTGGGGCGGTAATCGGCATGCTCAACGCCATAGATCGCGTCAAACAGGCCCGACAGTCCCCGCGCTTCCAGCACTTTGGCCGCATAGGGCGCAGAGCCGTTGGTATAGACGATCCGCCGCCCCGGCAGCGCCGCGATCCGTGCGCGCAGGTCAGCATCGGGTGACAGCACCGAGAAATCGATGTCATGCACATCAACCAGATAGGGTTCGGGGTCCAGATCATGCACAGCCATCAGCCCCGCAAGGGTGGTGCCATATTCCGCCCAATAGAGCTTGCGCAGGCGATTGGCCTCGGCCGCATCTACCTTAAGGCTGTTCATCACATAGGCGGTCATGCGCAGTTCGATCTGATCGAACAGGCGCATATGCGGCGGATAAAGCGTATTGTCGAGGTCAAAGACCCAGGCGCGGGTGTCGCGGAAAAATTCTGCTGGCATGTCGGCGATAGTAGCGTCACAAGGCGCGAGTGCAAGCGCAACACCGGGCGACAGGGCTTGCCAAAGCCCGCAAACCCGGCTTTTGTGTGTGCAATTGTATGCGAGACCCAGATGACTGACACAAAGCACGTAAAAGATGCCTACACGCTGATCCTCGAAGCAATCGATGTGGGGATTTACAAACCCGGCGACCGGTTGGTGGAATCGGAACTGGCCGAACGCTTCGGGGTCTCACGCACACCCATTCGCGAAGCGCTGCAACGGCTGGAAACGCAATCCTTGCTGACGCGGGACGGGCGTTCGCTGATCGTGGCCTCGCTTGATCATAACCAGTTGGCGGAACTTTACGTTGTGCGATCCGAACTGGAAGGGCTGGCCGCGCGACTGGCCGCGCGTCATGCCACGCAAGAAGAAATCCGCCTGTTGCGCGGCATGATCGAGGAAGATCGCCGCCTGATCAATGACCCTCAGGCCCTGAGCCGCGCCAACAAGCGCTTTCACAAACAGATCCATCTGGCCTCGCATAATCGCTATCTGGTGCAGCAACTGGATCTTGTGCATCGCTCGATGGCACTTCTGGCCACGACGTCACTGTCCTTCGAGGGGCGTGGACAACAAACACTGGAAGAACACAGCAAGATCGTCGAGGCGATTGCCGCAGGCGAAGGTGATCGCGCCTATGATGCGCTCAAAAGCCATATCTCGCTGGCATTCGAGACCCGCTTGCGGCAGGATTCCATGGCTGAAGAACGCTATTCTGTCTGAGTGATCCGGGCGCTGAGCGGCGCGTGTGTGCGCTATCAGGCGGCTCACCCCCCTGTGATCCCCTTGCGTCACCGGCCCGAAGGCACTAGGCAAGACGCGTCATAACAAAAGATCCGGAGATCACTGATGGCCAGACCCAGAATTGCACTGATCGGCGCGGGACAGATTGGCGGCACGCTTGCCCATCTGGCCGC
>SKGU01000221.1 GCA_007117255.1 Natronohydrobacter sp.
CCCGCGCAAAGCCCCAGGCAACCGCATCATGGCGCGCAGTGCCCCCGCGCGCTTGCCACAGCGCGCCAAGGACAGGGTAGCGCGGCCCGTCAAGATTGATGATCGGCACCAGTTTCTTGACCTCGGCGGGCGAGATGAAGCGCGTGTCCACGCCTTGCAGGGCATTGGCGCGTTCGGTGCGCAGATAGCCGCGTTTTTCATGCTCGGTCTGCGCCAGCATCATCACGCCACGGGGCGAGAACATGATATTGTAGTTCAGCTGCTGCGACAGGGTCTCGAACAGGCTGCGCGATTTCTCATAGAGTGCTGCTGACGGGTCTTGCAGGTAGTTCGAGCGGATGATGGTCGTGTTGCGCCCGGTATTGCCGCCGCCCAGCCAACCTTTTTCGATCACGGCCACATTGCGGATGCCGTAGCGGTGCCCCAGGTAATAGGCCGTGGCAAGCCCGTGCCCGCCTGCGCCGACGATGACGACATCATAATGGGCGCGTGGTTCAGGGCTTTTCCAGGCCTGATCCCATCCTTTGTGCTGGCGAAAGGCCTCTCGCGCGATGGCGAAGGCGGAATAACGGGTCATGATCCGGGCCGCTCCGTGTTGGGTGACGTGGCTGCTGTGTCGCTTACCGGAAACCTGCGGGGTTTTCCAGAAACGTCACTCTGCGCGCGAAAACCGAAATCATGCCAGCCTGTGACAGGGCGTCGCGCTTATCAAGAATGTGACCCTCAGCCTCGGTTTTACGCTTTTTCAGAGTTGTGTAAGAGGTTAGGGATATGCCGAGCCATGGAGGGTATATGAGTTTCTTGGTCGAAGTCGCAGGTTTCTTTATCATCGCACTGATGGTCGCGGCAGTTTTGCTGCGCGCAATCTGGCGGGCGCGGCGCATGGCGGCGGCAGATGGCACGGAGCGTGCCATGAAAGTCTATCGCGATCAGCTTCAGGAGGTTGATCGCGATCTGGCGCGTGGCACGATTGGCGAGGAAGAGGCCGAACGTATCAGGCTGGAGATCTCGCGCCGGATTCTGGAGTTGGACCGCGATCAGGCAACACGTTATGTCGGCGATCCCGCGCCAGCGCCGATGCGCTGGGTAGCGATCGGTGTATTGGTGGCGGGTGTGCTGGGAAGTGGCGCGCTGTATCTTGTTCTTGGCGCACCGGGTTATCGTGATATGCCGCTGGTGGAACGTCATGCCGATGCGGCAGAGGCGCGCGCCTCGCGCCCTGGTCAGGCCACACTCGAAGCTGAATTCGCAGCACGCTTTCCTGAGCCGGAAGATTTCCCTGGTCGTGCGGAGCTGGAACCTATGGTGGCGCAATTGCGTGCAGCTCTTGCCGAACGCCCCCTTGATGTGACTGGTTATTCGCTCTTGGCCCAGAATGAGGCGCGATTGGGCAATTACCGCGCGGCCATCGCGGCGCAGGTGCGCCTGATTGAGTTGAAGGGCGAAGACGGGGCAACAGCCGATGACTATGCCTATCTGCTTGATTTGATGGTTATCGCAACGGGCGGTTTTGTGTCACCAGAAGCCGAAACCCTGATCGAGCAGCTCTTGCGGCGCGATGCGCAACACCCGGTCGCTCTGTATTATTCCGGCCGCATGTATGCGCAGACTGGTCGGCCTGATCTGACCTTCCGTATTTGGCGCAGGCTGCATGATCTCAGCGACGGCGATGCGCCATGGATGGATGAAGTGCGCAGTGCATTGCCTGAGCTTGCACGTATTTCCGGTGAGCCGCGCTATACCTTGCCGCCGCGTCCCGCGCCTGCTGGCGCGCGGGGGCCAAGCGCTGAAGATATCGAGGCCGCAGAGGACATGAGCCCTGAAGACCGGGCCGCGATGATCGAAGGCATGGTTGACGGGATGTTGGCGCGTCTGGCCAATGATGGCGGCTCGGCGCAGGATTGGGCGCAGCTTCTCCGCGCACTTGCTGTGCTGGAGCGCCGCGAACAGGCGCTGGAAATCCTGCAAGAGGCCCGCACGGTCTTTGCGGCACGCCCCGATGATCTGGCGATTATCAATGACGCAGCAGAGGCGGCGGGCCTGCGTACGCCTGCGCCCTGATGGCCGTTTATGACGATATTCAGGAGTTCGCGCGCGCGCTGCCTTCGGGGCGCGCGCTTGCTGGGCTTGATCTGGGTGATAAAACCCTTGGGGTAGCAGTGTCCGACAGAATGTTGTCCGTGGCATCCCCCTTGCAGACGATCCGGCGCAAGAAATTCGGGCTGGACGCGGCGGCACTTCTGGAGATCGTCACGGCGCGCGAAATCGGGGGGGTGATCCTTGGTCTGCCGCGCAACATGGATGGCTCGGAAGGGCCGCGCTGCCAGTCGACTCGCGCCTTTGCGCGCAATCTGTCCGCGCTGAGCGATCTGCCGATTGGTTTCTGGGATGAGCGCCTGTCGACTGTCGCCGCCGAGCGCGCGCTTCTGGAGGCGGATACCTCTCGCCGCCGCCGTGCCGAGGTGATCGACCATGTAGCCGCGGGGGTTATTTTGCAGGGTGCCCTTGATCGCCTGGCTGTTCTGCGGCGCGAATTGTCATGACTGTGTCGCACCCGGCACTGGTCTGGCAGGACGGGCGTGCTTATCTGCGACACAGATCAAACAGGCAGACCCCATGACTGACAAAATCTGGACGCGCACCGAGATCGAAAGCCCCTGTGTGAATATCTGCGTCATCCATCCTGATGCGCGGCTGTGCACGGGTTGCCTGCGCAGCATTGACGAAATCACGCAATGGTCACGCCTGACGCCGGAAGCCCGCCGCGCGATCATGGACGCGTTGCCTGCGCGCGCCCCTCAGATCGCGCAGCGCCGTGGCGGGCGCGCGGCCCGTCTGAAACGTCCGCGCCCATCATCGTGATTTCAGTCTTGCCCAGGTATCCATGGCGGGTTTGCAGCGGCGCGTTGCTCCCTCCAACGTCTGTTCACATCTCAACCCCGCCCATGGTGCAGACGATCCGCCATTCTTCATCTGTCACCGGTTGCACGGACAGGCGCGATGTCTTGACCAGCGCCATGTCTTGCAACCTTTCATCTGCCTTGCAGTCCGCCAGTGTCACGGGCCGGGGCAGGGCGGAGAGCGCGCGGACATCCACACATTCCCAGCGCGGGTCATCGGTGGTGCTGTCGGGATGGGCCAATGCGATCACCTCGCAGATACCAACGACCGCCTTGTCGCTTTGACTGTGATAGAAAAACGCCCGGTCCCCCAGAGCCATCTCGCGCATGTTGTTGCGGGCCTGATAATTGCGCACGCCGTCCCATTCCTCGCCCGCATCGCCCTTGGCCACAAGATCGTCCCAGGAAAAGGCATCAGGTTCTGATTTCATCAGCCAATAGCGCATCAGCCGATAACCTTTTTCCATTCCTGCACGCGCACGGCCTCGAACAGTCCGGCTTGCGCATAGGGGTCTTGCGCGCCCCAGCTTTTCGCCGCGTCCAGATCGGGCAGGTCCAGCACGATCAGCGATCCTGCCATCTGGCCTGCCGTGTCCAACAGCGGCCCGGCCTGCGTCACGCAGCCAGTTTCTGCGATATAGGCAAGATGGGCCTCGCGCGTGGATTTGCGCAGCTCAAGCGCGCCGGGTTTGTCCGTGCAGACCATCATGTAAAGCGGCATGGGATTTTCCTTTCATTCATCGGTCAAAGGGCGCGCAAGCAAGGCGTTGCGTGCGTCAAGCAATGTAATTCGGCCATCGACCAGGGCGGCGACCATCCGTGTGATCGGCATGTCCAGCCCGCGCGTTTGTGCCAGCTTTGCCACTGCGCGCGCTGTGGCAGCGCCTTCAACTGTGGTGGTTGTGTCGAAAGCCTCCCCGCGCCCAAGGGCCAGCCCATAGCGGAAATTGCGTGATTTCTCGGAGCCGCAGGTCAGGATCAGATCGCCAAGGCCGGACAGCCCGGCCAGAGTGTCAGGCTCTGCGCCAAGGTCAAGCGCAAGGCGCTGCATTTCAGCATATCCCCGCGCCATAAGCGCCGCGCGCGCCGATTCGCCCAGACCTGCGCCAACGGTGATACCGGCGGCGATGGCGATAACATTCTTCAGCGCGCCGCCCAGCTCTGCGCCAATCACATCGGTATTGCGATATAGCCGCAAATTTGTGGTCGAAAGCCGGTCTTGCAGGGCGCTGCCCAAATCTGCATCCGTGCAGGCGAGTGTCAGCGCCGTGGGCAGGCCGCGCGCGATGTCATCAGCAAAACTGGGGCCCGTCAGAAGCGCCACGCGGGCTTCTGGTAGAACTGTGCGGATCACCCCCACCGGGCCGATCATCAACTCCAGATCGATGCCCTTAGCGCAGGCTACCAGCACGCGCCCGGCCAAGGCGGCTTTATGTAAGGCAACGAAGCTGCTGATTTGTTGCATCGGGACCGCCAGAAGAACGATATCGGCCGTAATCTCTGAAATATCGTCTGTGATGGTGACGCCTTCTGGCAAAGCCACACCGGGCAGCCGGGTTGCGTTCTGGCGCGTGGTCTGCATCAGGCCTGCGTGGTCGCGATCCCGGCACCAAAGCGTGACCTTGCCCAGGGCGCAGGCCAGTGCTGTGCCGAAGGCACCCGCGCCAAGAATCGCAACATTCATGCTTTCGCCCCTTTCTTGCCCGAACCTATCAGCGGTGTGGCGCTCTGATCCAGTGGCCAGCGCGGACGGGCGGTAAAACTTGATGCAACGGACAGACCCGCGCGCATCTGCTCGATCCCGGCCCATGCGATCATGGCGGCATTGTCGGTGCAAAGCGCAAGCGGCGGGGCGAGAAACCGCGCGCCCGCATCCTGCGCGAGACGTTCCAGCGCCACGCGCAGCGTCTGGTTTGCCGCAACCCCGCCTGCCACGGCGAAAACCGGGACTGACGGGCTTTCGGCCATGTAGAGTGCCAGTGCGCGGCGGGATTTTTCGGCCAGAACATCCGTCACAGCCGCCTGAAACCCCGCGCAAAGATCGGCGCGGTCTTGCTGGCGCAAGCCGCCATGCGCGGCCACCAGCGTGTCACGCGCCCGCAAGAGCGCGGTTTTCAGGCCAGAGAAGGACAGATCACAGCCCGGTCTGTCCAGCAGGGGCCGGGGCAGGGCGAAGCGGGCAGGGTCGCCCTGTCGGGCTTCACGCTCGACTGCGGGGCCGCCGGGTTGCGGCAGGCCCAGAAGCTTGGCGATCTTGTCAAATGCCTCTCCGGGGGCATCGTCTATGGTGCTGCCAAGGCGGGTGAATTGCTCTGGTCCGGCGACATGCAGGAACTGGCAATGCCCGCCAGAGACCAAGAGCATCAGATAAGGAAATTCAACGCAATCAGTCAGGCGCGGGGTCAGGGCATGGCCTGCGAGATGGTTCACACCGATCAGGGGCAGGCCGGTTGCCGCCGCGATGCCGCGCGCGAGCATGACCCCCGATAACACACCTCCAATCAACCCCGGCCCGGCGGTCACTGCAATGGCGTCGATCCCGCGCAGATCGAGCCCGGCCTGCTGTAGTGCTGCCTCTACGGCCAGGTCCAGTTTTTCGGCATGGGCGCGTGCCGCGATTTCGGGCACGACACCGCCGAAATCGGCATGAAGCTCGGTTTGGCCCCAGACCACGGATGACAGGACTTCTGGTGCATCCAGCGGCGCATGTCGGATGACAGCGCTGGCCGTATCGTCGCAGCTGCTTTCTATGCCCAGAACTGTCAGCGGGCGTGTCTGCAAAGAGGCGGTCATGCGGGCTCCGGTTGCCAAGGACGGCGTTTTCCAGCTACCACTGCGCGCACAGGGGCACAATCCCGCGCGACTGCCCCACCGCGCGAGTTGAAGGTATAATGATGCGCCCCTGCCTTGTGCTGACGCGACCGCAAGCTTCGTCAGAGACCTTTGCCGAGATGGCGCGCATGGCAGGCTGGCAGGGTGAAGTCGTGATCGCGCCACTGATAGAGATTGCGCTCATCTCACCGCCGCCAGATATCTTGCAGCGCGCGCGGGTGCTGATTTTCACGTCACAGCATGCAGTTGCCGCGATGGCACAGCATGAAAACGCACGCCACTGGCCCGTCTGGGCTGTGGGGCCGCGCACTGCCGAGGCGGCGCGCGCATCCGGCTTCTCTGAGGTGCATCAGGCCGGGGGGGATGCGAAAGCACTGCTGTCAGACCTGGATGCGGCGGGCGAGACCGGGCCGTTTCTGCATCTGCGCGGTGATCATGTCGCTGCCGATATCGTGTCTGCGCTACGGTCGAGGGGGCACGCGGCGCAGGGTGTGGTCGTGTATTCCCAGCAGGCCCGCAGCCTCAGTGCGGCGGCAAAAACACGGATCATGCAGGGTGGCGATCTGGTGCTGGC
>SKGU01000287.1 GCA_007117255.1 Natronohydrobacter sp.
CATGCCCCCTACCCGGCCTGAAACCACTGTAGGTCCGAAACGCGACCAATCGGGGAAGGCATGCATAGGCGACGAAACTGCCCTCGACCTGCCCATATTCTCAGGACCGCTCTTAAGTCGGGTTTATTCTTCGGTTGTGTGCCATCAGCCGGCGTCGTGAGGATTGCCCGCATGCGTGGAGCCATCAAGTAGCTCTGCTGCTGCAGCGCGACCTTCTCCAGTCCTTTGCGAAGCACATCAGATATGTCCAGCGCTGGACCCACATCACTCTCGGAATGCGCCATGCGCCAGACCTCTGCTGCTTGCCGCCCCGTCACCATTCGTAGCTGGTTTCTGACCGATACCTTACTATGCTCGTCTTGTGCGTTTCCCATACTTTGGCAAGCTGCTCATGTCAGCGTTGACGGCGTGTGGAGGTCAATTCGTTTGCGTTCGGCTTGCAGGTTGCGCTGCGCAGTCCTACCGTAGAGTTGAAAACTGAACGTGAAAGAGAGACCGCATGCGCATAGATGTTTTCAGTGCCAAGCCACATGATCTTTTTTTCATGCGGGAGGCCGCAAGGGACACCAACCTTGAATTGCAGTTTCACGAAGCGCGCCTGAATCGTGATACAGCACGATTAGCTGACGGCGCAAAGGTGGTCAGTGCATTTGTAAATGACGACCTCGGACAAGACACAATCGCGGTCTTGGCAAAACTTGGCGTGCAGATGATCGCGCTTCGTTCTGCAGGTTTCAACCATGTCAATCTGCGCGCCGCGCAAGGAGCGGGGATATCTGTTGCGCGAGTGCCAGCCTATTCGCCGCATGCAGTGGCCGAGCACACTGTTGCGTTGATCCTGACGCTTAACCGCAAGACCCATCGTGCCTTCAACCGCGTGCGCGAGGGAAATTTCGCGCTGGACGGGCTGATGGGCTTTGACTTGCATGGCAAGATAGCGGGTATCGTCGGCACAGGTTTGATCGGAACCGTGCTGGCGCGCATTCTGTGCGGTTTTGGTTGCGAAGTACTGGCCAGCGACCCCTACCCCGATGCCGAAGTAGAAACCTTGGGAGCCCGCTATGTCGAGATGGATGAGCTGCTCGGTCGCGCAGATATCATCACGCTGCAATGCCCGCTGACGCCTGACACACATCATCTGATTAATGACGCAGCCATTGCGCGCATGAAACCGGGTGTCATGCTGGTCAACACCTCGCGCGGGGCCGTGATCGATACCAAGGCGGTCATTCGCGGTCTGAAATCAGGTCAGATCGGAGCATTGGGTCTGGATGTCTATGAAGAAGAGGGCGATCTCTTCTTCGAGGATCTATCAAATAGCTACATTCCTGATGACGTCTTTGCCCGATTACTGACCTTTCCGAATGTTCTGATAACGGGCCATCAGGGATTCTTCACCCGCGAAGCGCTGCGCGCAATTGCGGACACTACGATCTCCAATATCACGCAGTTCCATCGCACAGGCGCAGCGCTTCACCCTGTAAGCTTGCCTGATTAACATGCAGGCGCTGCTGGCCGGTTTACCGCTGCTGGTCGTGCTCGCGGCGATGGCGCTCCTGAAGTGGCGCGCTGCATTGGCCGGTGCGGCCGGCCTGGCGGTTGCCAGTGCTGTCATCTGGTGGATGGGCCGGTTTGAAGGTTCCTTGCTGGCTGGGGTCGCGATGGAAGCAGCCAGCAGCACGGCCACCATCCTGTGGATCATCCTTCCGGCACTCGCAATCTACGAACTTCAGGCGCGGGTGGGCGCGTTCGACCGTTTCCGGCAAGCACTTGCGCAAATCAGCGATGACCGCGCTGTGCAAGCGCTTCTGATCGCGTGGTTTTTCGGTCTGTTCATGGAAGGTGCGGCAGGGTTTGGGACGCCTGTAGCCCTCGCGGCACCCTTGCTGGTTGGTCTGGGCTTCACGCCGATCCGCGCCGTGGCACTGGCACTGCTGGGCCATGCGGGCGGCGTGTCCTTCGGTGCGGTGGGCACACCTGCACTTGCGCAGATCGCGCTTCTCGACCTGCCCGCGACCGCGCTTGCAGGCTGGACGATGCTGCTGCACCTGATACCAATGATCCTGCTGGCATTGGCCGTCATGCGGCTGGCGCAGGAAGGTCGGCTGGTATGGGCACAGATACGGCTGGCCCTGCTGGCAGTGGTCTGCTTTACGCTGCCAGCAACTGCATTGGCCTGGCTCACGGGCCCTGAACTGACCACACTTGGCGGTGCCCTTCTCGGTGGCGCGCTTTTCGTTGCGGTGATCCGCCCCAAAGGGACACAGCCCAGGGCAGAATGGCAGCTTGCCGATCTTCTGCCCTATATGCTGATCCTTGTACTGGTGCTGCTCACACGACTGGCCGCGCCTGTGCAAACGGCCCTTTCCGAGCTTTGGCTCGGCTGGAGCTGGCGGGACTATTCCGGCGGGCTGGCCCCGCTTTACCATCCGGGCACGCTTCTCTTGCTGGGGCTGGTCTTGGCCGCATCACTGACCGCGCGGCGTGCAGCGCTCGGCCCTGCGCTGAGAGCTGCGCTACGCAGGCTCGCGCCAGTGGCACTGGCACTCTTCGTGATGCTGGTGCTGGCGCGATTGATGGTCCACGGCGGGTTGATCGCACAGGCGGCCGACGCGGCTGCGCAGGCCGGGGTTTTTTGGCCGATCCTCGCCCCGCTCATCGGCGCCCTTGGTACGTTTGTCAGCGGGTCCGCCACAGCATCGAATATCCTGTTCACGGAATTTCAGGCCGCCACTGCGCGCAGTCTGGACCTGTCGCTGCTGCTGATGGCTGCAGCGCAAGGCGTGGGGGCAGCCATCGGAAATGCCATAGCGCCACATAACATTATCGCGGGCACAGCGACCGTCGGATTGACTGGGCGCGATGGCGAGGTCTTACAGCACACGCTTGTGCCCGCGCTTGCCTACGCGCTCTGTGCGGGTGGCATTGTGACGATGCTAGTTGCTTGGGGACTCTAAACTTTCCCAAATACCTTCAGAGACTTACCCATGCATTGCGGGCCAATCCAATTATTCTGACGGCCGATGTGGATCAGCAGGCAACATATCGCAGCGGAAGGCCCGTGTTCCGGACAGATTCATTGCCATATCCTCGACCTGAAAAGGCATCAGAACATCCGGGTATTCACAGCGCACTCCTGGAACAAGATCCTCTCACATTGATACCGTTGTTCGAAACTTGTCGAGAAAATGGTCAGCGTTTGTGGTCCATCGTGGCAGGAACGTGTTTCCTATAGCGGCCAGACGATCAGCAGAAGTGGGATGCTCACGGCAACCACGAGTATCTCAAGCGGTAGACCGAGCCTCCAGTAATCGCCAAAACCGAAGCCACCGGGCCCTAGGATCAGGGTGTTGTTCTGATGTCCGATGGGGGTCAGGAACGCGCAGGAGGCGCCAATAGCCACGGCCATTAGGAAACTGTCAGGATTCACGCCAAGCGCCGCAGCTATGCCGATGGCGATGGGGCAAAGCACAGCCGCTGTGGCGGCATTGTTCATCACATCTGACAGGAACATGGTTGTGACCAGAACCACCGCAAGCGCCACAATCGCGTTGCCCTGCGCAATGGTTTCCACCAGAAACCTTGCCAGGACATCAGCTGCATCTGTGGCCTGCATCGCGCCTGCCACCGGGATCAGAGCCGCCAGCAACACGATCACCGGCCAGTCAATGGCTGTATAGACCTGACGCGGTGGCACAGTGCGCAGCAGCATCGAGGCGATCACCCCCAGTGTGAAGGCCACCGCCGCAGGCAGCAGACCCGCCGTCACGATGCCGACCGCGCCCAGCATGATCGTCCCTGCGATAATCGCCATACGTTTGTCAGGGATACGCAATTCTCGTTCGCCCAGTGGCACGCAACCGGTATCATTGATGAAATCCGCCATTACCTCGGCCGGACCTTGCATCAGCAACAGATCGCCTGACTTCAGCTTGAGCGTGCGTAGTCTTGACTTCGGCGGGTGCCCCTCGCGCGACACCGCAAGCAGATTCAGCCCGTAGCGCGTGCGTAACCGCAGGTCGCTGGCTGAATGCCCAACAAGGCTGGACCCCGGCAGCACTGCCAATTCACGCAAAACGAGATCCTCGTCGCGCTTGCTGTCTTCGTCTTCTGCCTCATCGTCGATATTCGCTTGCGTCGCTGATTTCTGATCCGAAGATGTTACCTGTTCCTCCAACTTGATCCCGAAAGCCGAAAGCGCCTTGGCGAGCGTTTCGACATCTGCCTCCAGAACCAGAATATCGCCCTTCCGAATGCGCCTCCCGCCATGTGGCGCGGTCATGCGCACCTCGTTGCGCACCAGACCGACAATCTGCGCTTCACTGTCGCCGATCTCATCCTCAAACTGGCGCAGGGTTAAACCGATGGCCTTGCTTTTCTCCGGCACACGCACTTCGGTCATATAGGCCCCTGTCTCAAAGCCCTCGGCCCCCGACGCCTTGCGCGCGGGAACCAGTCGCCAACCGATCAAGACAACGAACACCACTCCCAGCACGGCCACCGCCGCACCCACTGGCGCGAAATCGAACATTGCGAAATGGCCCAGACCTGCTTCGGCCCGAAAGCCAGAAACGATAAGGTTCGGCGGTGTGCCGATCAGCGTCGTCATTCCACCCAGGATCGTGCCGAAGGCTAGTGGCATCAGCACCTGCCCCGGCGTCATGTCCAGCCGCCCGGAGACCTGCACCGCGACAGGCATCAGGAGTGCCATTGCACCGACATTGTTCATGAAGCCCGACAAGAGCGCCCCCAGCGCCATGAGCGCCGCCATGCTTGTCAGCCGTCCCGCCTCGCGCGGTAAGAATTTGCGCGCAAGCCAGTCTACTGCGCCCGTGTTCTGCAAACCTTGGCTGAGCACAAGTACACAAGCCACCGTGATCACTGCCGGATGCCCGAAACCCGCGAAAGCCTCCGCCGCTGGAACCAGCCCGCCCACGACACAGGCCATCAGTGCCAAAAGCGCCACGATGTCATGCCGAAAGCGCCCCCAAAGGAACAACGCCATCGTGGCAGCCAGAATGCTGAAGATCAAAATTTGAGGCGTGGTCATGCGTGCCTTTCGCAAAAGCTATGGGCACCTGAATATATGATGCAACCGGCTGTGCAATCACCAGCCTCTAGCAAGCAGCGCTTGAAGGGCCGAACAGATCGGCGTCGGCGGCTGAATGCCTGCCATGAGGTGCTCATTCCTGAAGGGATGCAGGAAAATCGCCATGGGTTTCCGCAGTGAAATTCATCATATATGAGGAAATGTCATTTGAATAACAATTATTATTTGTTTTTATCAACTCAATGCGGCGGTTAGAGTATCCTCTCAAATCAGGAGAGTTTAGATGCAGAAAGCCTTACGCCCGCTCTTGCGCCCAGATGGTGCCGATTCATACTCAAAGCTGGGCTATATGATCGATGGCGCTCATTCCGGCCCGACCTTGCTGATCCCTGTGCCACGCAGCCAAGTTTCACAAGTCGCAGATGCTTTCAGACAGATCCCTAGGCTTGGGGATATTCGTGGACGCGTCATCATGCTGAATATCGGGGCAGACAAGACGCAGGATGATTGGTTGCGCAATCAAATCGGACCTGTGGACGAGACGCTCCACCTCGCGACGGATGAGCCTGATGGTCTGGGACCGCGCGCAGCGCGCCAGACCATGACAGCAATCCTGCGCAAGGCCACCGAACTTGGCATGATATCGGGACGTGGGGTCACGCCCATGCCGCAAACTTCGCAAAGTTGCACCACGCCGCGTAGCGATTGAGTTTTCGTAACCTGAATTTAAGAGTAGGCATTTAAAGTGGACCTGACACTTATCCGTACTTTCATGGAAGTCGCACAGACCGGTTCCTTTCTGGCCGCTGCAGACCGGCTTTTCGTCACCCAATCCGCTGTCAGCCTGCGCGTGCAGCGTCTTGAACAACAGATCGGGAAACAGCTTTTTGAGCGGTCGAAGGCAGGAGCAATCCTGACGCCAGCCGGGGCACAATTCGAACCATATGCCCTGAACATCCTGCGCACCTGGAATGATGCACGCCAGCAGGTCGCCATCCCCGAAGGCTTTACCGACAGCTTCGCCATCGGCGCGCAGGCATCCCTCTGGCCACGGCTTGGCTATCGCTGGCTGGACGCCTTGCGCGCCGAGATGCCGGAACTGAGCCTGCGGGCCGAGCTGGGCATGCCAGATCGGCTGACCCGCGCATTGAATGACGGCTTGCTGCAGGCCGTTCTGACCTATGAGCCAAATATGCGTCCTGGCTTTGTGATGGAACCTGTGCTTGACGATGAACTGGTGCTGGTGGC